>JBCCDT010000032.1:0-33597 GCA_039030635.1 Pseudomonadota bacterium | reverse complement strand
TCTTTTGCGTATCTCAAACGGATATAAATCACCCCATGGGGCGGGTTCAATCCCGGTTTGCAGATTGTGCCCGTGCAATTGACGGGAGCCCGAGATGCCCAATATTCGCCAGACAACACCGTTTATCTTCACCCACAACCTGCAGGCGTCATGCGCCTTTTTCGACGGTTTGGGATTTGAACCACGGGTGATCATGCCCGATCCCGGCTATGCCTATTGCTCTACCGGGCAGGCAGCGGTGCGCCTGTTGGAACTGGGCCGCGACATGAAGATCGCAGAGCAGATGGTTTATGTGGACGTGGAAGATGTGGACCAGCTTTACGCGGATTTGAAACCGTTTTTGGATGGCCTTCCCGAGGGGCGTGCGCGCGGGCCGATTGACCAAGATTATGGGCAACGCGAGCTGCATGTGAAAGACCCAGACAATTGCCTGCTGATGTTTGGCCACGAAATCCGAACGCCCGTGTCGGATTGAGGCCTGCCACCACGCTGCGCGGCCCGTGCATTCCCCTCTCGTCTCTGCCGACCAAACGTCCTAAAAGCCTTCCATGACGACCGAGCAGATCATTCTTTTCGCACTATTTGGCACGGTGTTCGCCCTGCTTTTGTGGGGCAAACTGCGCTATGACGTGATCGCATTTTCGGCGCTGCTCATTGGCGTGGTGCTCGGCGTGGTGCCCAAAGAGGAAACGTTTAGCGGCTTTGGGCATCCGGCAACGATCATTGTGGCACTGGTTCTGGTGGTGTCGGCGGGGCTCGTGCGGTCGGGTGCGGTCTATTTGATCACCCGCACATTGGTGGACAGCACCCGCAGCCTGGGCACCCACATCACCATCATGGGCGGCATCGGCGGGGTGCTGTCGGCATTCATGAACAATGTGGCGGCCCTGGCGTTGCTCATGCCAGTGGATATTCAGACCGCGCGCAAGGCCAAACGCGCGGCCGGGCTTAGCCTGATGCCGCTGAGCTTTGCCACCATCCTCGGCGGGATGGCCACGCTGATTGGCACGCCGCCCAATATCATCATCGCCTCCATTCGCGAGGAGGCCGTGGGCGAGCCGTTCAAGATGTTTGATTTTGCCCCGGTGGGCGGGCTTACCGCCATTGTCGGATTGGTCTTTATCGCGCTTGTTGGTTGGCGGCTCATTCCCCAGCGTGAGGATACAACGCTGAACGCAGGCGATTTTGCCGACTACATTGCCGAGTTGACCGTGCCGGAGGATGCCAAAATCATCGGCAAGCGGCTCATTGAATTGGAAGAGCCCGCCGACAAGGCCGATGTGGCCATTATCGGTCTGATCCGAGATGGCAAGCGGCGCTACGGCACGGCGATCAACCGCGAAATCCGCGCTGGAGATACGCTGGTGCTAGAGGCAAAACCGGATGCACTGGATGAGTTTCGGACCGCGCTAAACCTCAACTTTTCGGAAGAAACCCGCGAAGAAAAGCTCAAGGCCGAAGGGCGCGGCATCGACATCATTGAGGTGGTTGTACCGCAAACCTCACGACTGGTGGGCAGCACAGCCCAAAGCGTGGGCCTGCATTGGCGACAATCCTCCGTGCTGATGGGGCTCTCGCGCGAAGGGCGCAAGATCACCAGTCAGGTGCGCAAAACCAAGATCAAGGTGGGCGATATCCTGTTGCTCTTGGTGCCCAAAGACCGAGGCGCGGATGTGACCGATTGGCTGGGCTGTTTGCCGCTGGCCGACCGAGGGCTGGCCGTGACGCAAAACACCAAAACCTGGCTGGCGATTGGCATTTTTGCCGCGGCGGTGGCGGCGGCGTCTTTTGGGCTGATCTATTTGCCGGTCGCGTTGGGCATCGTGGTGATGGCCTATGTGCTGACGCAGATCGTGCCGCTCAATGAGCTTTACACCCATATCGAATGGCCTGTGGTGGTTCTGTTGGGGTCGATGATCCCGCTTGGGGCCGCACTTGAGGATGTGGGCGGCACGCAATTGATTGCAAACGGGTTGCTGAGCCTTGCCGATGGTCTGCCCGCCTGGGCCATTCTGACCATGCTGATGGTGGTGACAATGACGCTCTCAGATGTGCTCAACAACACCGCGACCACGATTGTGGCGGCACCTGTGGGAATACAGATGGCAAACACGTTGGGCGTGTCACCCGATCCCTTCCTGATGGCCGTCGCAGTGGCGGCATCGGCGGCATTTCTCACACCCATCGGGCACAAGAATAATACGCTGATCCTGGGCCCGGGCGGCTACAAATTTGGCGATTACTGGCGCATCGGCTTGCCGCTAGAGGTATTGATTGTGGCCGTGTCGATCCCGCTGATCATGGTGTTCTGGTCGTTCTGATGGCAAAGAAATTCAAGCGTCTGATCGTGCATGTGGGGATGCACAAAACCGGCTCTACCACGTTGCAGCACATGCTCAAGAAAATGCGGCGCGGACCGGCGGAACGGATGGATATGATCGACACCAACCATTCTGTCGGGTGCAGCATGTGGTTTGGGTCGGTCCTCAAATATGAGCGCACCTTGCTCAATTTCGGGCACAGCCCGGCCTCGGCTGAGCGTCATTTGAACCGCATCAAAAAGCGCGTGGCGCGACAGTTGGAACGGTCCTCTTGCGATGAACTGGTGATATCCAGCGAATGGCTGTCCGATGGCGGATATGAGGGCGAAGGGCGGCGCGGCGCGCTCAGGCGTCTGCGCGAAGAGTTTGAGCCGCATTTTGAACGCATCGAGATCTATGGCTACGTGCGCCCGCCAGTAGGGTTTACCACCAGTGCCACGCAGGAAATCATGAAAATGCGCCCGTTTTTCATGACGCCCTGGGCCGGGTATCGGCGTCGTTTTGGCCCGCTGCGGGATATCTTTGGCCGCGAAAACGTGCATTTGCGCCTCTTCAAACGCGACCGGTTGAAAGACCAAGATATCATGACCGATTTTCAGGATTGGGTGGGCTGGACCCCGCAACCCTACCGGATCAAGGCCACCAACCTCAGCATGACGGCAGCAGGTGCCGCGCTGGTGCATTGCTACCAACGCAACAGAGGCCCGATTGAGACGGTGAGACATCACCGACAAAAGGTGCGCGCGGTGGCGAAACTGGGCAAGGTGGGCGGGCCGAAATTCGTACTGTCCCAACCTGTTCAGCACAGCCTTTTGACCGAACATGCCGACGATCTGGCATGGATGGAAAAGATCCTCAGGGAGCCCATCAACGATCACAAGCCCGACCCGCAGGAGCCACCCTGGGCCGTCGGCGATCTGGATGACCTCAAACGCTGTGCGGCCCGTTTCGCGCCGTTGCTCTTTGGGGAGGCTGCGCAAGAGCCACCCGATGACCCCGACCGCGCGGATGCCATGGCCTGGGACGCGATCCGGCAAAAATTCCGGCTTTGAGACTGACGCGATAGTTCTTGCTCTTGCAGGCTGCGGGCTCTACGTCCGGTCCATGAAGATTTTATTTCTCGGCGATGTGATGGGCCGGGCCGGACGGCAGGCCATCATAGACAAACTCCCATCGCTGAAGGCCGATTGGGGCCTCGATTTTGTGGTGGTCAATGCCGAGAACGCCACCGGCGGCATGGGTCTTTCAGGCACGCATGCCAAGCTGATCCTGGATGCAGGCGCCGATTGCATCACGCTGGGCGATCACGCGTTTGACCAAAAAGACATGATGCAATTCATCGAGACAGAGCCGCGCATTCTGCGCCCGGTGAATTTTGCCAAAGGCGCCCCGGGCCGTGGCCACCGCGTCTTTACCGCGACCAGAGGGCGAAAGGTGCTGGTCACCCAAGTGTTGGGCCAAGTGTTCATGCGCCGCGCCTATGACGACCCGTTCAGTGCCATTGACGGTGTGTTGATGAAACATGCCTTAGGCGGCGGCGTGCAGGCCGCACTGGTCGACATACACTGCGAGGCCACATCCGAGAAAATGGCGATGGGCCATTTTTGCGATGGTCGGGCCAGCATGGTGGTGGGCAGCCATACCCATGTGCCCACAGGGGATGCGCAAATCCTGCCTGGCGGTACGGCGTTTCAGGCCGATGCCGGCATGTGTGGCGATTACCTCAGCGTGATCGGCATGGACAAGGAAGAACCCATGCGCCGTTTCATCACCGGTATGAGCAAGGCGCGGTTCACCCCCGCCTTGGGCGAGGCCACTCTGTGCGGGCTCTATGTCGAAACCGACGACAAGACCGGCAAAGCCACCCGTGTTGAGATGATCCGCGAAGGCGGACGATTGATGACGGCGGTGCCCTGATGACGCGGATTTTTCCGTTTCTCGTGCTGCTTGCCATGGGGATCGGATGGGGCCTGACCTTGCCGCTTGCCAATATCGCGGTGAGCACGGGGCATGAGCCTTACGGCCTGATTTTCTGGCAATTTGTGGTGGTGGTCGCGGTGATAGCCCCGTTTTCCCTGACCAGGCGCAACCGCCCAAGGGTGCGGTTGGACCGGCGGCATTACCTGCTCTTTGTGGCCTTGGCCATGGCCGGCGCGGTCCTGCCAGATGTGTTTTTCTACATTGGCGCGGCAGAGCTGCCTGCCGGGGTTCTATCGATCACGGCCTCCACCGCGCCGATGTTTGCACTGATCATCGCGGTTGCGATGCGAAACGACACATTTTCATGGCCGCGCCTGGCGGGGTTGGTGCTTGGGCTTGCCGGGGTGTGGCTGATGATCGGGCCGGAGGCGAGCCTACCCGACCCCGGCATGGCGTTTTTCGTGCTGCTGACGCTTTTGGCCCCTGCCCTATACGCGACAGAGGCCAATATCGTCTCAAAGTTCGGCACCTACGGCCTTGACCCAATGCAGACGATTGTCGGGGCCTCAACCGTTGGGATGATCGTGACCTTGCCCATTGCCATTCTGACAGATCAGTGGGTGGATCCTTTCGCCAATTTCGGCGCGGCTGAGCTGGCGCTGATTGCGGCCGCTGCGCTGCATGCGGTGGTCTATGCCACCTATGTTTGGCTGGTGGGGCGCGCAGGCTCGGTCTTTGCGTCGCAATCGGCCTATATCGTGACGGCGACCGGTGTGGTGTCCTCAATGCTGATACTGGGAGAAAGCTATTCCACCTTCATCTGGCTCGCCCTTGCCGTGATGCTGTTGGGGATTTTCCTGGTGCAGCCACGCGCAGTGCAGCGCTTGACCCCTGTGGCAGAAACCGAGGGCACAGATGTCCCCTGATCGCGCCCAGACCCTGAGCTTTTACGCCATTTTGCTCTTTATGGGGGCGGGATGGGGGCTGTCGTTTACCTTCACCAAAATCGCGGTGAGCACAGGGCACCAACCCTTTGGTTTGATGGCATGGCAATTTGTGATCATGGCGGGTGCGCTTGTGGCCATTGGCATTGTCCGTGGCAAACCGGCCCCGTGGACAAGGCGGCACGTCGCTGTCTACCTGATGATCTGTCTGATGGGCAGTTTGGTGCCCAATTCGATCACCTATTCCGTGGCACCGCATTTGCCTGCGGGTCTGATGTCAATTCTGATCGCCACGGTGCCGCTCTTTGCCTTTCCCATTGCCGTTTTGCTGGCGATGGATCGCTTTAGCCTGCGCCGCATGACCGGGCTCTTGTGTGGGCTGGTCTGTGTGGGTCTGATTGCCTGGCCCGAACTGCGCCTGCCGGAGGCCGGGTTGGCCGGGTTGATGCTGCTCGTGCTTGTCTCTGCCGCGCTTTATGCCGTGGAAGGCAATATCATCGGTAAATGGGGCACCTGGGGGCTGGATGCGATCCAGATGCTGACCGGGGCCTCGCTTTTGGGGATCCCGCTGGCCTTTGGCCTGGCATGGATGACCGGGCAATATATTGACCCGATGCAGCCCTGGGGCGCGCCGGAATGGGCGCTGATTGGGTCGGCCTCGATCCATGTGATCGTCTATTCGACCTATTTCTGGACGGTGTCGCGCGCGGGCGTCGTGTTTGCCAGTCAGGTGGCCTATCTCGTCACGGGCTTTGGCGTGGTCGCGGCGATGCTGATCCTGGGCGAGCGTTATGCGCCTATTGTCTGGGCAGGTTTCGCGCTGATGCTTTTGGGGCTTTTCCTGGTGCAGCCACGGACCAACTCTGGCCTTGTGCCGGACCCGGCCATCAAGGATGATACCCGCTAGGCCGTATCCCGGGGCAGGACCTGCATGATTGATCTTCTCGCGCTCTCGGAGACACACGTCGCGCTGTTGAGCTTGGGCGTCGTGGGGGTGATGTTCCTGCTTTTCCTGCGCGAGACCTATCCCACCGAGGTGGTGGCGATCTCTGGCGCGGCGGTGCTTTTGGCCACGGGGCTTTTGCCCTATGAGGCGGCACTCGACGTGCTGTCCAATCCCGCGCCCTGGACCATTGTCGCGATGTTTATCCTGATGGGGGCGCTGGTGCGGACCGGCGCTTTGGAATGGTTCACGCGCTTGGCCGAAGGTCAGGCGGAGACGCGACCCGCGCTCGCCATCGGTGCGCTCATGGCCTTTGTGATGCTGGCCTCTGCATTCGTGAACAACACACCCGTGGTGGTGGTGATGATCCCGGTTTTCGTGCAATTGGCCCGCCGGTTGGGTGTGTCGGGCAGCAAGCTCCTGATCCCGCTCAGCTATGCTGCGATCCTGGGCGGATGTTTGACGCTCATTGGCACGTCTACGAACCTCCTTGTCGATGGCGTTGCGCGGGCGCAGGGGATGGAGGCCTTTTCGATCTTTGAAGTCACGCCATTGGCGCTGATCCTCGCGCTGTGGGGGGTGCTCTACCTGCGGTTCATCGCGCCCCGCCTGCTGCCGGACCGGACAAGTATGGCGACACTGCTGTCAGATCGATCCTCTCGCAAATTTTTCACTGAGGCGGTGATCCCCCCCGACTCCAACCTGATTGGGCGCGACGTGAAGGGCGTGCAGCTGTTCAAACGCGAAGGTGTGCGGCTGGTGGATGTTATTCGCGGGGATGTCTCGCTGCGGCGCAATCTTGATGGGGTCGCGTTGCAAGTGGGCGACCGCGTGGTGCTGCGCACCCAAGTGACCGAGCTTCTCAGCCTGCAACGCAACAAGAGCCTCAAGCGCGTCGATCAGGTGTCCGCGGTGGAAACAAGCACGGTGGAGACGCTGATCACACCGGATTCCAAGATGGTCGGGCGGCGATTGGGCGCGATGCGCCTTCGTAGACGGTTCGGGGTCTATCCGCTGGCCGTGCACCGGCGGGATCGCAATATCGGGCGGCAGTTGGATGATCTGGTGGTGCGCGTGGGTGACACGCTTCTTTTGGAAGGTGCGCCAGAGGATATTCAGCGGCTGGCCACCGAGATGAATATGCTCGATGTGACCAAACCGACCGAGCGCGCCTATCGGCGCAGCCACGCACCCATTGCGATATTGGCCCTTGCGGGACTTGTGGTGCTGGCGGCCTTGGGCGTGGCCCCGATCCTGCTCTTGGCGATCCTGGCCATGGCCGTGCTGTTCCTGACGCGCTGCGTCGACGCCGATGAGGCGTTTTCCTTTATTGATGGCCGGCTTCTGGCGCTGATTTTTGCGATGTTGGCGGTGGGGGCGGCGTTGGAGGCGACTGGCGCGGTGAAGCTTCTTGCCGATATTCTGGCCCCGGTGCTGATGTCCGCACCGCCCTTCCTGCTGATTTGGGCGGTTTACCTGCTGACATCGATCTTGACCGAGCTTGTGTCCAACAATGCGGTGGCCGTTGTGGTCACGCCTGTGGCGATCGGACTGGCGACCGCCCTCGGGATTGACCCACGCCCGCTTGTCGTGGCGGTGATGATAGCGGCCTCCGCCAGCTTTGCCACGCCCATCGGGTATCAGACAAATATGCTGGTCTACGGGCCTGGTGGTTACAAGTTCACGGATTTCATCAAAGTGGGCGTGCCGCTGAATTTGAGCGTGGGGCTTTTGGCCTCGGCCCTCATTCCCTTTTTCTTTCCGCTTTAGAGATTTCATGCCTCCGGCGGAGGTATTTGTGACAAGAAAGAAGCGGGGAGCATGCGGCTTCTTTCTTGTCATAAATACCTATAGCGCCGGTTCAGCCCGCAAAGAAATACGTGGCGTCGTGAGCAATGGGGAAATTCACAGAGCGCGCGATGAAGCAGACCTTGCCGATGGCGTGGTGAATGGCGTCTGCCCGGGCCAGATCGGTACCAACAGGCACCGTGATCTGCGGGCGCAACGTGGCCGCAACGAAGCGGCCCGCCCCGGACGGCGCGCTTTCGCCATGGCCCAGCGGATCGTCGAGGTAGCTTTGTACCGCAATGCCCGCATCTGAGGCCAAATGCAGGTACCACAGCATATGGCAGGCCGAGAGCGCGGAAATGAGCAGGTCTTCGGGATTGTGCAATGCCGGATCGCCGCCCAGAAGCGGATCATTGGAGCAATGGATCACTGGCTTACCCGGCGTTTCAACATCCCAGGTTCGGTCATAGCCATTGTATTTCGCCGTGCCCTGCCCGCGATTGCCCGTCCAGCGTATGCGCGCCGTGAAATCATGATTGGTCAAACTGGATCACCTCGCGCTCGGTGATGATCATATCAAGAGGTTGATCAGTCGGCTCCAATGGCAGGGTGTCCGCCTCTTGTGCGCTGTAGGCAAAGCCGATGGCAAGCGTGGCGCGCCGCGCGCGCAGCCGCTCCAGAGTGCGGTCGTAAAACCCGCCCCCATACCCGAGACGTCCGCCTTGGCGGTCGAAGGCCACGAGCGGCACAATCAGGATCTCAGGATCGAAAAAGTCGTCCACAACCGGCACACGCGCGCCAAAGGCCCCGTCTCTGAGTGCGCCTTCCGGCTCCCATCTGGAAAACTCCAGCGGTCGCCCTTCTCCTTGAATAACCGGCACGCCGACAGGGCCATGGGCGGCGGCCTCTGCCATCGCGGGCAAGGGATCAATTTCGGTGCGAATGGGCATGTACCCGGCAAGCGGCACGCCCCGATGACCGGCGAGGAGCTCCGAGAGATGCGCCGCGCTGCCTGCGCTTGCCACGGCATGGGCGTCCTTGCGCCGGGCAAAGGCGGCTTTGCGGGCGGCGGCTTTGATTTCAGCTAGGTCGCTCATAGCATGATCACCACGGCAAGGCCCAAGAACGCAAAGAAGCCCACGATATCGGTCACCGTGGTCACGAAGGCGCCGGAGGCCAGCGCGGGATCGACGCCCGCTTTTTCCAACAAAACAGGGATCGCCGTGCCGGCCAACCCGGCGGCGACGAGGTTGATCACCATGGCCATAGCGATCACATAGCCGAGCTCCGGCCCGCCGAACCACAGCACGCCTATGACCCCCATCACCACGGCAAAGATCACGCCGTTGATGAGCCCCACAAGCACCTCACGCCGGATGAAGCGCCAGACGTTGCGCCCGGTGAGGTCTTTGGTGGCAATGGCGCGCACCGCAACGGTGAGGCTTTGCGTGCCGGCATTGCCGCCCATGGAGGCGACGATCGGCATGAGCACTGCGAGCGCCACAATCTGCGTCAATGCGGCCTCAAACTGCGCGATCACCAGCGAGGCCAGGATCGCGGTGGCCAGGTTCACGGCCAACCAGGGAAAACGACGTTTGGTGGTGTCGATCACGCGATCGGCGAGGCTGCCTTCACTCACGCCCGCCAGGCGCAGAATGTCTTCTTCGTGCTCTTCATCGAGCACCACCATCGCGTCATCAATGGTGATCATGCCGACCAATCTTTCATCTTCGTCCACCACGGGCGCGGAAATCAGGTGGTACTGATTGAAGGCATAGGCCACATCCGCTTCATCTTGTGTGACCGGAATAACGTGAAAAGTGTCTTCTGTGATCGAGCTGAGCAGCACTTCGCGCCGCGAGCCCATGAGCTTGCCCAAGGTGACATTGGCCACAGGCCGGAGGCGGGGATCCACAAGCGTGATGTGATAGAATTGCTCGGGCAGATCATCTTGATCCCGCAGGTAATCAATCGCCTCGCCCACATTCCAATGCTCGGGCGCCATGACGACCTCGCGCTGCATCATCCGCCCAGCGCTGTCTTCTGGGTATGACAGGGCGGTCTCTGCCGCGATCCTGTCGCTGTCCTCCAGCGCGTCGAGGATCACCTCTTGCTGTTCGTCGCCCAGATCTTCGAGCAGGTCGACCACATCGTCGCTGTCCAGCTCCCGCAGCGTATCGGCAAGGACGTCAGGTTGCAGAAGGCCCAAAACCTCCTCGCGCAGGCCCTCATCCAGCTCAGAGAGGATATCGCCATCAAACTCTTCGCCCAAAAGCAGGATCAAGCGGCGACGGTCAAAGGCGGTGATTTGTTCCAGAAGGTCGGCGATGTCGGCGGCATGAAAGCTTGCCAGATCGGCCTTCAGCTTGTCCTGATCGCCCGCATCGACGTCATACATGATGCGCGCCACAGCCTGGTCATCCAGCGCGTAGGCGTCATCTTCATCGCGTTCGGGGGTCTCGGTCTGTTGTGGTTCGATTTCTGCCATGCCCTATCCCGCTGCTGTGCCTTGCTGCTGTGGATAGGATCAGACCTACTCAAGCACGCGGGTAAAAACAATCGCCTGTGCGGGATTTGCCGCGTAAGTTGGCCGCGTGACAGGAACCGTGATCACAGGTCAGGTGATGTGCTTTGACACAGCACCCTTTGACGCCCCGCCCGAGGCCTGCGTGCGGATGGAAGAGGCCGTGCGGGTCGCGGATGGTGTGATTGCGGCTGTGGGCCCGACCGCGCGGATCCAAAAGCCTGGCGACACGCGCAAAGATATGGGCGCGGCGTTGATCCTGCCGGGGTTTGTGGATGCGCATGTGCACTATCCCCAGACAGGCATCATTGCCAGTTGGGGCAAGCGCCTGCGCGACTGGTTAGAGACGTATACCTTTCCCGAAGAGGCGCGATTTCACGATGCGGGTTATGCGGCTGACATGGCCGGTCGATATCTGGATCTGGCGCTGGCCCATGGTACGACGACTGTGGCAAGCTTTTGCACCAGCCACCCCACAAGCGTCACCGCGTTCTTTGAGGCCGCCCAGAGGCGCGGGATGCGCGTTGTGGCGGGCAAAACCTGCATGGATCGCAACGCGCCAGAGGCGCTGCGCGACACGGCGCAACGCGCATATGATGAAAGCCGCGCCTTGATTGAAGCCTGGCACGGGCGCGGTCGGCTTGGGTATGCCATCACGCCCCGTTTTGCCCCCACCTCATCGCCAGAACAGCTGGAAGCGTTGGGCGCGCTTTGGGCGGAATGTCCGCTGTGTTTGATGCAGACCCATTTGAGCGAGCAAACGGAAGAACTGGCATGGGTGCACTCGCTGTTTCCGACCGCGCAGGACTATCTCGATGTCTATGAAACCCATGGGCTTTTGCGGGAACGCGCCCTGTTTGGGCACGCGATCCATCTGACCCCGCGTGAGCGAGACCGCTTGCGGACGAGCGGTGCCGCCCTCATACATTGCCCGACATCCAACATGTTCATCGGCTCGGGCCTTTTCGACATCGGGCGCGCCTTGTCGGACGGGCACCGCGTTGGGTTGGCCAGCGATATTGGCGGCGGCTCAAACTTTGGGATGCTGCGCACCATGGCCGCCGCCTATGAGGTGGCTCAGCTTTCCGGCACGGTGCTCCACCCGGCGGACCTATTGTGGTTGGCCACCGGCGCATCCGCCGAGGCGCTGCATATCAGCGACCGGGTTGGACGCATCGCCCCAGGGATGGAGGCGGATCTGATCGCACTTGATCTGGCCTCAACCCCGGCCATTGCCCAACGGGCCGCGCGGGCGGAGGATATCTGGGAGGCTGTGTTTCCGACGATCATGATGGGCGATGATCGTGCAGTTGCGGGTGTTTGGGTCGCGGGCGAACAGGTGGCGATGGAGCTTTGACAGCGCGGCTTTGCCAGGCCCAGAATGCGGCCCCTCAACCTCGCGGCGGGGTCAGCCCTGTTTGGGGATATGGGTGCGGTTAGCCCGCAAACCTTCCATCCCGGTGATCAGACGCGCACCCTTGGAGCGGAAGAGGTAATTTGACACCCAGCTCATCGCGACAAAGAGCGGGCGTTTGACGCCAATCAGGAAATAGATATGCACCGCCCCCCAGATGCACCACGCCACAAAGCCAGACAGCTTGAACCATCCCAGTGAGATGATGGCCGAGTTGCGCCCGATCGTGGCCAGATTGCCCAGATGGCGATAGCGGAACGGACGCGGCGCGACTTTGCCCGCAACCAATGCGGCGAGGCGGCGGCCGGTATACTTGCCTTCTTGCTTGGCGGCTGGCGCAATGCCCGGCACATCCAGCCCGTTTTTCCACGGAACTTTCGCCGCATCGCCGATCACACTCACATTGGGCAGGCCTGGCACGGTGAGGTCAGGCCCAACCGCCACGCGGCCCACGCGGTCCGTTTCGCGACCAAGCCAAGCCTCCAAATTGTCGACCTTCACACCTGCCCCCCATATCACCGTGGCCGCCGGGATCGTCTCGCCTTCCACAACCACGTGGTCGCCGGTGACATCCTCCACGATCGCGCCTGTGCGCACATCGACGCCCAGCTTGCGCAAGGAGGCTTCGGCCTTCTTTGATAGTTTCTCGGGGAAAGCAGCCAAAACGCGCGGGCCGCCTTCGACCAGCAAAACCTTGGCGCGATCCGGTGAGATGCGACGGAAATCACCGCGCAAAGATATATTGGCCAACTCGGCAATGGCGCCCGCCATTTCCACGCCGGTGGGCCCTGCCCCGATAATGACAAAGGTCATTTGGCGGTCCTGTTCGGCGGCACTATCGGCCAATTCCGCCCGTTCGAACGCCATCAACACACGCCGGCGCACTTCGGTCGCATCCACGATCCGTTTGAGGCCCGGCGCATGTGCGGCCCAATGATCCTTGCCGAAATAGGAATGCGAGGACCCATTGGCGATGATCAGATGATCGTAAGGAACCTCACCACTTTCGTGAGTGACGGTTTGGGCCTGCGTATCGATCGACTGCACCTTGGAGAGCGTGACCGTAACGTTTTCCTGACCCGAAAAGATGCCGCGTATGGGCCATGCAATATCAGCAGGAGACAGATCCGCGGTGGCCACCTGATAGAGCAGCGGCTGAAACAGGTGGTAATTGCGCTTGTCGATGATCTCAATATCCACCGGCGCGGATTTGAGGGCCTTGGCCGCCGCAAGACCACCGAAACCAGCTCCGATGATCACGATACGCGGGCGATTTTGCTCTTCTGACATGGGGTCTTCCAATCGGGTTTGTCTGCGCTCTGGCTCAAGACAGACAATCATGTGGGGCGCATGCCTGAGATGGACCTGTCACCGCCTCATTTCAACGCGATTGTCATAAACAAAACTGTAACGTGAATTCAAAACGCGAAGCGCAAGACCCGGCTTTTACTGCGGGATGCTAAAAACTTGCCCGGGGAAAATCATGTCGGGATCACGGATCCGGTCGCGATTGGCCTCAAAAATCCGCACGTAAGCCGTGCCTTCGCCGTAGCGTTCGCGCGAAATGGCCCAAAGCGTGTTGCCAGTCTGAACCGTGATGGCACGCACGCCATCGGTGTCATCCTGACTGGCCAGCACCTCTTTGTCTTCGCGCTTGAATGGGGTTTCGACGCGGGATGTGACATTGCCCTGCTCATCCACCTCATCGATGCGCAGCGTGTACACGCCGGTGTCAATTTCCGGCAGGTCAGAACGCCAGTTGCCATCCTCTGCGATCCGGGAGGTCGTGATCGGCGCATTGTCGAGGTAAACCTGCACGAACCCGTCGCTTTGCCCGCGCCCGGACAGCTGTACCTCGCCTTCCTGAGAATAGGTGATCGTATCAAGTGCGACCACTGACATGACCTCAGGCGCTTGATCAGAGGGTGTAGGCGGCTGCAACACGCGCACACCGTCTTCATCCGAGAGAAGCACAGCCGCCGTATCCGCTTGCGGTTCGCTGGTGGCATCCGCTGTTGTTTGCACGGTGGTGTCGCCTGCGGCCGTGACAGTTTCGGTATCCGTGCCCGTGTCTGATGCTATGTCTGTACCTGCGTCTGTGTCGGCATTTGTGTCAGCGTTTGATGTATCCGCTGCCGTTTCCAGTGTCTCTGCGTCGTCAGTTTGCGCTGTCTGCGCGTCCGCCACAGGCTCCGCCGCGAGGTCCATAGGTGCGATGATCACATCTTCGAGCGAGGCCAGTTCCTCCCCCGTGTCAGGGGAGCGCGCAGACAAAGTCAGGATGCGCGGCATGTCACTGAGCTCGATGCTCAGGAACTCTGCAAATTCGCCACTGCCATCGGTTGGAAACGTGGCCAATGCGGCGTTGTCAATCAGCACGGTGATGTCCCAGCCCGGCTGTGAGCGACCAGAGATCAACATTTGCCCGTCGCGTTCCAACCGAAATGTGCTGATGCTGGGCGGTACGCTGGTGGGGGTCTCGGCCGCGGCGGTGTCTTCGTCAGATACGGGCGCTGTCGCGTCGCTCTCAACGGTGGGGTCGGCGTCGGGTTCGGCAGGCTCCGTGACTTGAGCTACAGGTGTCTCGGCATCCGGGTCTGTCGGGGTGGATGTTGGGCCGATGACGCCGGACATGTAAAGCACGCCGCCCACAAATACCGCGACCGCGCCCATAACAACGGCAGCGCCACCAAACACGGCCGACCCGCTAGACACTCCAGCCTCTTTGCTCATCCGCTTCCTCTCCGCCACGCCTGTCCCGCGCAGTTGCCGGACCATATCAACATAGCTATCAAGGGTCAAAACAACCCTGCAACAAGCTTTGGTGATGCGATGACAGCACGATCGATATGTGTCTTTTGCGGCTCACGTAAGGGCATTTTGCCCAGCTATGAGGCCGCCGCCACCGAATTGGGACAAGCCATCGCGACGCGCGGGTGGCGCTTGGTCTATGGCGCGGGGGATGTGGGGCTGATGGGGGCGGTGGCCAATGCCGCGCAAGCGGGCGGGGCAGAGACCTTTGGCGTGATCCCCGAACACCTTGTCAAATGGGAGGTCGGCAAGACCGATCTGACCCGTTACGTGGTGACTGAGACCATGCATGAGCGCAAGAAAGTCATGTTCATGAACTGCGATGCGGTGGTGGTTTTGCCGGGTGGGGCCGGGTCGCTTGATGAGTTCTTTGAGGTGCTCACATGGCGTCAGTTGGAGTTGCACGAAAAGCCGGTGGTGCTGGTCAATATAGATGGCTATTGGGACCCGCTCATCGCGCTGATGCACCATGTGGTGGATCAGGGCTTTGCCGATGCGTCAGTTCTGGAATTTATCACCGTTTGCTCTGATATCGAGGGGGTCGTGCAGGCGCTGTCGTAGGGCGCGCCTGCATTTTCTTCGAAGAGAATGCGCATGAAATTCGAATTTTTTGCGCGCTTTTGGATTACGCTACAGCGGCCAATCGGGCAAAACTTCCGGCGCCAACCACCGCTGAGATCTGTGCCACGTCCAACTCGAACGCACCGTTAATCCCATCGGCCGATTGCGCGGCCAGATCATAGGTCCATTCCGGGTCGTTGACGAACTCCTCGCGCACAATCACCTCACCCTGGCGCACCCGCACCAGATAGCGCTCTGTCTCCTCGCCCAGGGGCACATCAATCCCCTGCCAGGGATCCCCGCCTATGCGCGTGCGCCGTACCCATGTCGCAGTGCGCGCCTGCCCAGGACCGCCTGATAGGCGCAAATGCACAGGGCTCAAAGGACGCAACCCCACACCTTCGAAGGTGAGCTGCGCTTGCGAATACGCGCTGCTGTCGACAGGTTGGCTTGCCGGGCCCACGCGGTAGAACCGCTCAAGCCCCAGTTGCGATACAGCCAGGTCGACCTGCTGTGGGGAACCGTCAAGGCGCACAATGTAGGAGCCTGCGGGCCAGACCTCATCTCTTTCACTGCCCAATTGACCCCGCAGACGGTGGGAAATGCGATACGTATCTTCGTCGATCAACTCCGCATCCCGGAACTGGATCAACTCCCAATTGCCAGGGTTGCCATTGCCGATCGCGCAGAGATTGCCACCGCCCAACAACTGATCCTGGCTGATGCTTTCCAGCGTGCCGAAGATCATACTGACATTGAGCGCGCTTCCGCGGTCCACGATCCCACTGGTGACCGGCTGTAACGGCCCTTCGGTGATCCCGATGGGTGTGCGCAGCTCCAGGATCTTGTCGAGAGCATAGCCCGCATCCTCGCTTGAACTGTAAAGCGCGGCAGACCCTGGCCAAGGATTGGCCGTCACGGCGATATGGGGGGCGTGAGGCACCTCTTCGCCGGTCATAAGTGGCAAATCCATGTAGAACGGAATGACCAGGCCGGGTGTTGTGAAAGCACGAATGGGGCCAAGCTGTTCGTCAAAGGGCAGAACGCGGTAGGTTTCCGGCTCCACTCGCACGGCTTCAATCTTCTGCGCATGGGGCAGAAGCTCCACCCGGTCCACACGGAAAAGGCCATCCCCGCCTTCTTCTGGCAGGCTGACCACATCGCCTGCGCCCACTTCGAGCCGGGAGCGCGGCAAGGTGAAGCTTGCTGTGTCCGTGGCCAAACGCGATTCCGCCAACCAGCGCTCCGCCGTCTGCCGACCCTCGGTGCGGGTCATCAGGATGGGCAGCTCCGAGGTGGAAACGGTCTTTTCATCGTCATCGGGCAGTGCAGCTTCTTCCGCCACGATCTCAAAATCCGCGCCGGCCTCGATGAACCGAATGCGCACGCGTCCCGCCAGTTCGACGTCACTGCCGCGCACCTCTTCGATCGTCGTGCCGCTTTCGCCGTCGCGCACGACCAGCGCGGGATCAACGGCGAAGTCTTTCAGCCCGTCACGCAAGCGAAAGCGCAGCTCGCCGCCCCGTTCGACCGCATCCGCACCATGCTTGAGCATCAACGGTTGCAGGATGGAGCGCGGCTCAGCCACTTGCTCCACCAAGTACCCCTTTACGTGACAATGCAGATCGTCGGTGTTGCAGTATTCGAGACCTGCCTCACCGCAAACTTCTTCCACGATCGAGGCCAGACGCTGTGCCGACACACGGCCGGTGATCCAATGCCCGCGCAGATAGTTTTCCCCGTCCGACCAAACATCGACCAGATTGGGAAAGAACGGATAAGGCCGCGCGTCCCAGGCCCAGACATAGGCGTGATCCATATCGATCATACGCTGCCCATAGACCTCGGAAATCGGGTTGTTCTCCGGGTCTGTCCAATAGCCGGACATGGCGCGCAGATATTGAAACTGGATCAGCTCATCGCGCAGACCGTTGGAAAAATAGGGCAGGCGCGACTCAGAGGATTTCGGATCAAGAAATTTGTTGGGCTGGTTGGTGCCTTTGTCGACCGCGCCACAGCCATATTCGGTGAACCGGATGGGCTTGCCCTCGGGCACCCAGGCCGTGGGGGTCTCAGACCGCACGCCGCCCACGCGTTCGAAATGCCCGCTGCGCCACCAATTGAAGATGTCCTTGTAGCGGTAGATCCACGGCTCATTGAACTCACCATCGGTGATCGGCGTGCGGATCTGCGCCTCGCGCGCTTGCGCGGAGTGGTAGAAGTAATCATACCCCTCCCCGCCTTGAACATTCGCCATCAGGTAGTCGAGATTGTAAATCGAGCCCCAATCAGCATCGAGGTGATCAAGCCCTTCGCGCCAATCGGACAGCGGCATGTAATTGTCGATGCCGATGAAGTCGATATTGTCATCGGCCCACAACGGATCAAGATGGAAGAACCGGTCGCCTGAGCCATCCTGCGGCTGATAGCCGAAATACTCTGACCAGTCAGCAGCGTAGGAGATTTTGGTGTCCGGACCCAGCATGGCGCGCACTTCGGCGGTCAACGCAATCAAATGGGTCACCGCCGGAAATGTGTTGTTTGCCCCGCGAATTTGGGTCAGCCCACGCATTTCCGAACCGATGCAAAAGCTTTCAACCCCGCCTGCCGCCTGACAGAGTGCTGCCTGATGCAGGATGAAACGGCGATAGCTGTATTCATCCGGTCCGTTATAGATCACCGGGCTGACCAGCACCGATCCGCCCCAAGTGAACGGGTCGAAATCCTGATTGGGCAGGAACGGAACGATGTTGTCCCCGAGAAGCGAGAAATCCGCCGCACTGGCTGTGCCAAAGAACGCGTCAACCTCGGCTTCAGCGGCAGCAGCCCCATCGGGGCTGCCCGGCTGATTTGGCGCTTTGGAGGTGGTGATCCGTCCACGCCAGGGCAGAACCGGCTGATCAGACGCATCGCTGTAAGGATCGGGCAGGCCGTTGCCTTCGGTTTGGTCCATCAAGATGAAAGGGTAGTAGAGCACCTCTTGGCCCGCCTCTTTCAGCGCGCGAATGGCCTCGATCACCGATTGATCAGACGGCGTGCCTCCATAGACCGGCGCACCGCCCGCATCGCGCGGCACGATCTCGGCGGTAAAGCGGTTGAGCCCGCCGGAGCGCCAAGGTTGGTTGAGCCCATCCTCAGTATCACGCTCCACTTTGGGCCGGATCGTACAGTTGCCACAGCGCAGATCATCGCCCATCCAGCTGACGATCAAAGACGTCGCTCCGCAATTGGGCAGCTCGCCGGTCAGGTTTTCAACGGATACCAAAAAATCTGATTTCTGCGCGGCAGAGTTCACATTCGCCACGCGGACCGATCCACGCCCGTCGGTCACGTGCACGCCGGTTGTGGCCAGCGCGTATTCCCCACTGCCGGGCAGCATGGCGACGCCCTTGATCGCATGAGCCGGGTCAAGCTCCGCCCCCGGCAAACCCTTTTGCACAGGCCGGTTCACCTCGAATGTGAATTGCGGCACGCGGTTGCCAAAATCCGTGAGGTCAAGGTCTTCGATCACCACATAGGCCGTGCCACGATAGGCCGGCACCGTGCCCGTACCTTCAACCGCTTCGATCTTGGGATCGGGCAATTGGGTCTGCGAACCGGGGTAAACCCGCATGGCCAGGCTATCGCGCGCAAGTTCTACACCGTCGGCCCAGATCCGGCCCACATGGGAAATCTCGCCCTCGCACAAGCCAATCGCGATGCTGATTGAATAGGAATAGTTCAGCTGCGTCGGTCCCGCTGGCGCACCCTTGCCGCCGCCGGTTTCCACGACCTTTTGTAGAAACTCGGACGCCCAGATGACATTGCCCGCGACCCGCATCTTGCCCCAGACACGCGAGATTGCATCGCCCTCGCCCGTGCCCGTCAGACGCAGGCGGCTGACCTTGCCGGTCTCTACAACTTCGGAGCCCTGGCCCAGCAGTTTCTGGTCAATCGACCGGCCAATGACGGCGCCCGCAAACCGACCCACGGCCGCCGCAGAGAGCCCCAGAACCGTGCCCCCGATAGAGCCACCAATCGCCGCACCGGCGGCAGAGAGAAGAATAGTTGCCATGTCTCAGACCTCCTGAGGAAACGCAAAACGCGCCACGATACGGCGGCGCCAGGGTGTGCTGAGCGGGCTTTCGACCACCGCGTGGCGGGAATAGGCATGGATAAAGCTCGCCTCTGCACCCAAACGGCCCGCCAGCCCCAGATGCTTGGCCACGCCCCCGTCCCGCATCCGAAACAGCAGCAAATCGCCCGGGGCCTCGTCGCGTAAATCCTTGGGCAGGAAATGCCGCGTCGCAGCCTGCCAGAGATCCTCGACCTTTTGCGGCTCAGACCAATCCATTGTGTAGGCCGGGACGGGCTCAGGTTCTTTGCCCAGCACCTCGCGCCAGACCCCTCGAATGAGGCCCAAACAATCCGCACCCGCACCCTTGCAGGATCCCTGATGGCGATAGGGCGTGCCAATCCATCCCCGCGCGGCCTCCACCACGCGACCACTTACATCGCTCATGACCTGCGGCTCCCGCCATCCACATCGGCCGCGCGGCTGGGGTCCGTAAAGGACCAGTCATCGCCCGGAATGTCCGGAAAGCCTTGAAAATCCAAAAGCGATCCAAACTTTTCCTGATGCGCCTCAATGGTGTTGTCGCACCCCGCCAGAAGACGGACGCGATCGCCAGGTTCAATGGGTTGTCGGATCGGCCGCCAAAGCTCAATCACGCGCAAGCCATCTTCAAAATAGTCGCGCTTGATGGACCCTTCGAGGTCCAACGCTTCGCCATCCAGCATCGTCAATGTGCCGAATTGAAACCAGCGGTCCGAGAAAGACGTCAGTCCACCAAAGCGGAAAATCCGACGCTCTTCGATCTCGGCGATCGGCACTTCAACAGCAAAGGCGGGGTTTTCGGGATCCAAAACCGCATTGCCGTTCTTCTGATAAATCCGTCCCGTGGGTTGGTTGAGGATATCCGTGAGGCCGCGCAGTTCGGCCTCAAACGCCCCTTCCTGACGGCGCACCTCGCCGATATGGCCGCGAAACATCAGCACGCGGCGATCCACATCGGCCCAATTCACCAGCCACGCCCGCACCTCAGCGCCGTCAAAACGCCCTGCCTCAATGTCATCATCTGTGATGGCGGCATCACTCAGTGCGCCCAGCGCCTCGGTATTGTCGACCGACAGGCCCGTCGTCTGTTGTAGCGCAGCGGAGGTCAGGCCCGTGTCCGCCCGAAACGAAATCCCCTCAAACGTCAGATTAAGGTCGTGATCGGTGAACCCCATGGTCCACCCATCCCGCCGCACGACAGCCCAACACCGGCAGATCGAGGTGTTGCCCGTCGAGATATGCTCGGCAAAGCCCGGCTCCAGCGCGCTCATACCCGGATCTCCACGATGGGCACACTGGGCGCGTCGCCTGCCTGAAAGCTGGCCAGCGACGTCTGAATGCGGTCGGTGTCAAAGCGCACCGGCACATCAAATTCAAAGCCTGCCGTGATGCGCACGCCCTCACTTGGCGGGTGGTCAAACGTGACCATGCCAGTGACGGTGTCCACAGTGTAGTGGATGGTTTCGCGTTGTTCGATTTCCCCCAAACCGATCAGAACCGTGCCCGCAACGGGCTTCGTGATCGGGCGTTCATAGACCTGGGTGCCAGACCGGTACCGTTTGATCAGCGGATAGGTCAGTGTCACGTCATCGCCAATGCCAATCAGCTCATCATTGAACTCCGGTTCGGCCCGCGCGCGGGAGGATTTGTAATCCGTCCAATCCTTCCAGCGGAACCCATTGATCTGACCCTGACGCGCCTCGAAAAAGGCGATCAGAACTTCGATGTCATCGAGGCTGCGCAGTGCCACGCCTGCATCATAGCGGCGGCGCGAATGCTGCCAGGGCGTGTTGCGTTCTTCAAAGCCGTTGGCCAGTGTCACCACATCGGTGTAACGCTCTGGCCCGCCCACGGACCCAAAGCTCAAACTGGCCGGAAAGCGCACTTCGTGAAAGTTCATGCTGAGCCCTCCCTCTCTTTATCGGTTGCGGTTGCCGGCCCCGATCGCGCGCCCCAACTGGGCGGCAATCTGAGCGCGGGAACGGCGGAAACTTTCGACATCGGGCGTAGATACGTTCATCGTGACGTTGACAGATCGCCCGCCCATCGCCTGCACCCCCAGCTTTCCGTTAGCTCCGCGGGTGAGTGGCATGATCGCCTCGGGCCCGGCCTCTCCCATCAGGCCCGTACCACCGCGCATGGGGAACATGGTCGGGCTGCTCACGATGCCACCGGATGCAAAGGGTTGCACCCGCCCTTGCGAAAAGGACGCGCCTTTTTCAAAGGGCAAAATACCACCCACAAGGTTGCTCAGACCGCTACCCAAAAGCCCGCCCAGATGATCCGTCACCGGGCGCACCGCGGCATTGAAGGCCGCGTTGATCATGGAATTCGCCATTTTTTCGAGCGCGTCCGACAGGCTATCGCCATGGATCACGGCGCCCCGAATGGCCCGGGTCAGACCCCGACTGAACCCGCGTTCCAACGTGGCCACATCCTGACCAGTTACGGCGAACGCCTCGCGCATTTTACTGAGTTCCGTGTTGAACGCGGCCGCCATATCACTGGCCTGGCCCAGATGCTCATCGAGCGCTTCCACCTGTAGGTCGAGATCATCAATCCGATCCATCAAAACCATCCTTTGTGTCATCTGCCTGATCCGGATAGGCCCGCATCAGATCTTCCAGCCGTGCCCTGTTAAGCGGTGCCACACCGCCTGGCTTGCCCAGCATCAGCTCAAACTCCGCCGGGGTGAGTGCCCAGAATTCATGGGGTTTCAGCCCTGCCCCGCGCATCCCCACCCGCATCAGGCCGGGCCAATCCACGGCCGTCACGTCTCTTCCCCGGTGTCCGGCATCATGAACGCCCGTGCGAGCAGCTCAGCTGCCACCCGCGCGGCCCCGGTCAATCCGCCCTCAATCTCGGCACTCACCAGATCCTTGGCCGTGCCAGGCCAGCCGCCCCCGCGCAGACCGGCGACTATCAGCGCCAACACATCGCGCGAAGAAAACGCACCGCCTTCAAACCGCGCCACCAGTTCGACCAAACTGCCGGTTTCAAGTGCCGCCTCCAGCTCCGCCAACGCCCCAAGCGTCAGCTTCAACACGTGACGCTCGCCATCAAGGACCAGCGCCACCTCTCCTGCCCATGGATTGGCCATCACCCCTGCCCTCTGTCTCAGGCCGTCGTGAACGTGAGCTCACCCGCCGAAGAGAGCGCCATCTCATAGGTCGCCTCTCCGTCATGGGTGCCGGCATATTCCAGGCTCGCAATCTGAAACGGGCCTTCGACCACGCCAAAATCGGGGATCACCACCTGAAAATCGGGCGTCTCACCGTCGAAAAACACCTGGCGAACGCGCTCGTCCACCAGCTCATCGCGAAACACGCCTGAGCCGCTGATATTGGCGCTTTTGACACCGGCGCCGCCCAAAAGTTCACGCCACCCGCCAGAGGATTCAAGGCTTGTCACATCGACGCTTTCTGCGTTGAAATTCACCCGCGTCGCCCGCAACCCTGCCACGGTTTCGAAATTGCCGCTGGTGTCGAGGTCAATCTTGACCAGCAGGTCCTTACCACTTTGAACTGTCATGTCTCTCTCCAGACGTTGAATAGGTTAGGTGTCATCCACGCGGGCGCGGAAAATGATGTCGATCCGGCGCGTGTCGCCTGTGTCTTCGCGCACGGCGCGCGCCCGGAAAAAATGCAGCGCGACAAGGTGCCCGCGCGCGAGTGTCAAAGACGCATCCACCAGCGCGTCACTGATCGCGGCCGCTGCAGATTTTGCCGTGTGAAAGCCAGCTTCATTGCTGATCACCGACACGGTCAGGCGATGCCATGCACCATCGCCCGTGCCATCGGAGGCATCATTGCTCACCTCGGCCCCCAGGATCACGTAGGTGTCAGGCAAAGTGCCGTTGGGCAGCGCGTCGTAGATCGCCGTGCCCACCAAACCGGCCAGCGTGGCGTCGCTCGATAGCTGCTGAAAAACAGCCGTTTGCAAAGCTGCGGAAACTGCATAGCTCATGCGGCCACCTCCTCTTCGGCAAAACAGATTAGAAACCGGCCATCAGCGTCGTGTTCACCCACCGCGACCACATTGAAAAACCGGGAACCGTCGCGAAACCTGTGTCCCGCAAGCGGCCGCGACGGAGACCCAAATGGCGCGGCGCGCACGATGATGCGGTAGGATTTGAACGACAGAGCGCCGCCTTCGCCGCTGGTTTCCCGGCCTGTGCCAAGCCGGCAATCGGCCCACAGCTCACCTTGGGCGACCCAGGTTTCTACAAACCCGCCCGCACCGTCAGAGATACGTTCCGGCGCCTCAAGCACCAGAATGCGATTGAGTTTCGGCATCGGCATCAGTAGCGCCCTCCGCCCAGAACGCGCACGTTCTTGTAGCGCTCGATCAGGCTGGACACGCCATAGGGCATCGCTGCGTCTTTCAGCGTCGTCTCATGGCGATACTCGTAATAATGCGCCGCCAATAGCAGCACCGCATGGCCGAGATCCGCCGGCAACGCGCCCCAATCGGCGCCCATACCAGCCACGAAATTGATCTCAACCGTGCCGCTGGGCGGGATCATCGGCAGGCAATTCCCAATCGGTTTGAGAACAGGACGATGGGTGTCTTTTTGCAAGCGGTAGCGATCCGTCTCGACCACAGCCGGGTTTGCCGCCGCATCCACCAAGATCAGGTCAGTCACGTCGTCAACAGGTGCCACCGGCAACGGTTGACCAGTGATGTCACGCCATGCAGACAGCACCCAGGAAAACGTGCGTGTGATCAGAATTTTCCCTGTTCGAGCTTCGATGGCAGACAAGGCCGCCCGCAAAAAGCTTTCCAAAACGGGGTCCTGAATGTCCCCGTCGGAAAACCCCGTGCCCAGACGCAAATGAGCTTTGAACTCATCAACCGGGAGGGCTGCCTGTGGCACCGAAGTTTCTTCAATTAGCATCATGGGATTTCTCCAAGACAGGCCCCTTCACCGGACGAAAAGGCGCGCGCGGGCCAGCGTTGCTCAGTCGGAGGGGTGAGCCAGACAACGCGGGGCGCAAAGATGCGCGCGCCTTCCCGTGCGGGGCCGTTGAAGACCCCGCACCATTCAGCGCTCTTACGACGCGCCGAATTTCAGCAGCTTGATCGCAGCAAAATCGCTCACGTCACCGCCCACACGCTTGGTGGCGTAGAACAGAACATGAGGTTTCGCTGAGAAGGGATCGCGCAGAACCCGAAGGTCAGGGCGCTCTGCCACGGTATAGCCCGCGTTGAAATCGCCAAAGGCAATGGCCATCGCATCAGACGCAATGTCCGGCATGTCCTCGGCGATCAGAACGGGGTAGCCCAGAAGACGCGCAGGCTCACCTGCGGCCAGACCATCGGACCACAAGAACCGACCGTCGCCATCTTTCAGTTTGCGCACGGCACCGGCTGTCTTGGAATTCATGACAAACGTGCCGTTTGCGCGATACCGCGCGCCCAGCGCATAGACCAGATCAATGATCCCGTCGCCGCCGTTGAAATCACCGTCCACGCCGGTTGCGACATAGCCGATATTGTCCCAGGACCAGCTGTCATTGGCCACGGTCGGGTGCACCATAAAGCCGATGGGCTTGTCGACACCGTCACCGTTGACAAAGGCGTCGGCCTCCGCGCGGGCAAACTTGTCGCCGATGCGCGCTGCCAACCATGTTTCAATGTCAAATGCGCTGTCATCGAGCAGGCGCTGGCTGGCCTTTGGCAGAGCAGACAGCTCATGCAGTGCAATGGTGATGCGGTCGATGGCCGGCGTGGTTGTCTCGGTCACTGCCGTGGCCTCATTGGCCCAGCCATGACCCATCTCGCTGTGGTCGACCAGCACGTCGTAAGACGTTGCTTCGACCTGCACCACGTTGGCAATCGCCCGGATCGACGCGGTGGAATACAGCACGCCTTGAATGGCCTCGGATGTCTGCGGATCCACCAGGTAGCCACCATCGCCGGCCACAGCCGAGCTCAGCGCTTTGCCTTCCAGTTCCAGCCCGCGAAGGGCATCGTCATCACCCGAACGCAGATAGGCATCAAAGGCCTTCTGGTGCGGGGCCTGCGTTTCGGCTGTTGCTGCCAGCGCCGGACGCATCATGCCGGCGGATTTGCGTTCCATCTTGCTCATCTTTTCTTCCTGCTGTTGAAGTCGCTCAAAAATGTCGGACTGAAAGCCCTTGAAGTCGTTCATGAAACCCGCCACGGCGGACTTCACCTCGGCCACCGGTGTCAGATCTTCAGACAGATCTTTCCCGGTCCGAGACTTACCCTCGGTCATGCTCATCGCTTTTCCTGTTGCTTGAGGTGGTCCTGCGACGCGTCTACATCCGCGCCATCTCCTGGCGCGCGTCCTCAAAGGCCTGCGCCAATTCACGCAGATCGGATGCCTCCAGGGTTTCCCCTTTGGCCCCCACCCGCGCACTGGGCAGCATCGGGAAGGTCACCAGTGACACCTCCCAAAGCTCCAGTTCTTGTAAGAGCCGTCGGCCCTTGTCATTCTTCGTCGCCTTGATCGTGCGGTACCCGATCGACAACCCGTCCAAAGCCCCGGCGGCAATCAGTTCCACCGCCTCCCGGGCCTGGGCCACGCCGTCAAGCAACCGCCCTTTGACATACAGCCCGCGCTCATTCTCGACCACGTGATCCCACACTCCGATGGGTTGTGCCGGATCATGCTGCCACAGCATCTTCACCTGCCGGTTCTCCGTCCGGAGCTGGTTCAGAGACTTCGCATAAGCCCCCTTTTCGACCACGTCTCCCCCACGGTCCTGGTCGCCAAACAGGCTGGCATACCCTTCGATCACCGCACCGTCCTTAACGGACATCTCGTCGTCAAATCGGCAGAACTTGCGTTCCAGGTTTTTCTCGAAATCCATCATACGCTCCTTGCGCCTCATTGCAGCACGACTGTCCCGCCTTGCATCAGAAAGGACATCACACCACCCACCATCGCCGCCATAATCAGCCACACGAGCCGTGAGATATGCCCGTCAATCTTTTCAAGACGGCGATCAATTTGATCGAACCTTGCATTCATAAACTTGAGTTTTTCTTCACTGACCGCGCGGTCCGTCTCCATCGTCGCAACAGTCAGCTCAAGCGAGGTCAGGCGCTTTTCGTGGTGCCGAAACAGCTGCTGCGCCCCTTCTTGAGACATGAGGTCCTGTGCCTCAGGCATATCGGTGACTTTCCGGGTCATTGAGCCTCACTAAGCGGCGGCAGGCCGAGCAAAGCACGCTTTTCATCTTGCGTCAGGAAGTCGGCGTTTGACACGCGCGTCCACTGCGCTTCCCGCTCCGCCGACAAGGCCGGTACCTGGTCCAGATCCGGCTTCAGCTCCATTGCCTCGCCATTGAAACCTTGCAACCAATCCGCCAAGGTGGCCGACACCCGCATTGCAAGCGGCAGCACCGTCAGACGATAAAACGCGCGGTTGGCCTCTTGGTAATTCGAATAAGTGGCATCGCCCGGGATCCCGAGCAGCATCGGAGGCACCCCAAAGGCCAGCGCGATCTCACGCGCCGCACTTTCCTTGGTTTTCTGAAATTCCATGTCCGAGGGTGAAAAGCCCATCGGCTTCCAGTCCAGACCGCCCTCAAGCAGCATCGGACGGCCCGCATTGCGCGCACCCTGATGCATGCTTTCCATTTCGGACAGCAGTCGATCATATTGATCGTTGCTCAAGCTGCCTTGACCATCCGCCCCCGTATAGACGATCGCGCCGGACGGACGCGCTGCATTGTCCAGCAGCGCTTTGGACCAGCGAGAGGCGGCATTGTGCACATCCACGGCTTGTGCCGCAGATTGCAAAGGCGAAAACCCGTAATGGTCATCCTGCGGATGAAAACTCTTCAGGTGACAAACCGGTGACGGCCCTTCCCCGATGGCAAAGCGATGTTTGCGCCCTGAGACGGCATATTCAAATGCCACAGGCCACCCATCCGCACCGGGCACAACGCTCATCCGGTCCGAGCGCAAGATATGAAGCTCCACCGGCATGACAGCGTCATCCCCGCCGACGGCCTCCACATAGGCGTTTCCGGTCAGAAGCAACTGCCCGTAAAGCGCCTCAAACAGCTCGGCCTTGCCTTGCATCGGGTTTGGCGCGCGCACCAAGGCAAGCAAAGGATGCTCCACATAGCGCTGATCGGCATCCTGCAACACCAAAGGCAAAGACGCTGCGGCCTCCGCGATCATCTTGACACAACGGAACCCGACCGGATTGGCGGAAAAGCCCGTGCGCGTCAAACTTGCGGTGTCCCGCGGGCTCCAAGCGACGCGGCCTGCGCTATGCCAGGTGGCCACGCGCCCTGCAGCGCTTGCCTTCTTTTCCGGTGTGCTTTGCGGCGGCGTTTGCCGAAAGTAATCTAGGATCATCTGAAGTGATCTCCTTGGATTGACTGAAATTGCGCGGGTTGGCCCACGAGTTGAGGCCATCAGACGCGCCAAGATTTACGAAAGGTTTACTGCACCGCACGCATGCGGGGTTGTCGCCATTTTGCGGCCGGTTCGATCATCAATTCGGTGAGCGCCCAAACCATGGCATCCAGTCTGTCGGGGCTGCCACTGGCCTCATAACCGCGTGCCGTCATGGCACACATTTGCTCTTCCAGTGCCTCTAGGTGGCGCGCATGAAACACCCGTCCTTGTTCATAGAGCGCCGCCACAGGCTCCGCTCTGGCGGCCTTGCCACGTGTTGCATGGACAGCTTTGACAGGCACCATCGGATCGACCTGGCGCACCACTTCAGTGACCATGTCACCGCCCTGGTTCACCTCGGCCACCAACCTGTCAGCCCCGTATTGTTCCATGGCTGAAATCGCTTTGGCGGCCCACATGGCAGGCCGCGCCGCCTTCACCGAACAGTCCGCCAAAACATAGGCTCGCCAATTTTGCACCGGCCCTTGCGTGATCGCGCCTGCGACGATGATCCCACATTCGTCCGAGCTGGCTTTGCCCGTGACCGGGGGATCGATGGCGACGACAATACGGTCAAGCTCCGGGATCTCATCGGTCCGCGCCGCCTCCAGCATGTCGCCGGTCCAAATCGCACCATCTGCTTGGTCCACCAAAACCCCATCCAGCTCCTGTCGCCCGAGACGCGTGCCCGCGTAGCGCACGCGCACTTCTTCCAAAAAGGATTGCGCCAAGTTGGCCGCGTTGGCCTCCGTTGGGGCATGGGTGACCACCGAACTTTCCCGTTTCAAAAGCGCCTTGATCAGCGCGGTGTTCCGAGGCGTCGTGGTCACACAAACCTGCGGCTTCTCGCCAAGACGCAGGGCAAATTGCAGCATGTCCCAGGTGTCTTGCGCCTTTTTGAACTTGGCCAGTTCATCCACCCAGGCGCAATCAAACTGGGGCCCTCGCAAGCCTTCGGGATCAAAGGCCGAAAACACTTGCGCCGTCGCCCCATTGGGCCAGATCAGCCGCTTCTTTGAGGCTTGCCAATCCGGTCGACGATCCGGCGGCGAACAGGCCAAAATGCCGCTTTCGCCAAACACCATCACATCGCGCACCTGATCAACCGTTTCGCCGATCAGCGCCACACGGCGTGCAATCCCTTGCTCCAGCGGCATCGCACCTTCGACCTGTGATCGGACCCACTCTGCACCGGTACGCGTCTTGCCAGCGCCTCGCCCGCCCATCACCATCCAACAATGCCAATCCCCCTCAGGCGGAAGTTGATGCTCCAACGCCCAAAACTCAAACAGGTACGGCAGTGACAAAAGTTCACCGTCGTCGAGCCCGTCGAGAAATCTCTTAATCTTCGTGCTCCCGCCGGAGGCTATCAAGCTTGCCCCCGATCGAAGATCTGGCTTCGTCGAGATTGACGGCAAAGTCGTGTGCGATGCCTTCTTTTTCCTTTCTGCGCTTTTCAAGGTAAACCTCCGCTTCGATTGCAATCTTCAACCATTGGCGGATATCGACCATCGTCTTGCCAGCCAGCGAAAGCTCATCAAGCTCGCCGCTTTGCATACGGGTATAAATGCGATCCAACTCCACGCGCATATCCGACAGCTGCTGCTGCACAGATGCAATCGTGTCTGTCAGACCGTCGGGCCTGTCATCCGGAGTGATCAGGATCATGGTCGTCCCAGTCCAATGCGTTTCATGATCACCCCTCCAGATGAGACAGCGTCGACGTGGCCGAACTACCCTCTGGCTTTTGCAACCTAGGCGTGTGATTTGCGTGGGTCAAGATGTTGCGCAACGGCGACCAGACGCGCGTTGACATGACAAAATTTTAGGATGTTTCCGGCACGAGACCGCGTGCAAAACTGCGACTACTCGCTGTTGCGCTCCGCCTCAATCTGGCGCCAACGCGCAACATTGCGGTTGTGTTCATCCAGCGTCTCGGCAAAGGCATGCCCACCGGTTCCATCGGCCACAAAGAACAAATATGGCGTCACATCGGGGTTTACCGCCGCCATCAGGCTGGCTTCACCGGGATTCGCGATGGGCGTGGGCGGCAGACCTTCGATCACATAGGTGTTGTAAGGCGTCGCGCGGCGCAACTCACTTTGGCGCAGGCCACGACCCAAAACACCCTCGCCATTGGTGATCCCGTAAATCACCGTCGGGTCCGTCTGAAGCCGCATGCCCCGCCGGATACGGTTGACAAAAACGCTGGCCACTTGCGGGCGTTCATCCGCCTGGCCGGTTTCCTTTTCAATGATGGATGCCAGGATCAGCACCTCAGCCGGGTCGGCAAGCGGCACGTCCGGGTTGCGCGCCTCCCACGCAGCGGCCAGACGCGTGCGCTGCACATCGCGCATCTGCTCCAAAAGGCCCAAACGGCTGTCACCGGCTTCAATCTCGTAGCTGAACGGTGCCAAACTGCCTTCCGGCGGCACGCCCTCAATAGGGTCTTCCAGAACCTCAATCGCATTGAGCGCCGTGATGATCTGCCACGATGTGACCCCTTCGGCCACATCAATCCGATAGCGCGTATCAGATTGATCGATCACCTTGTCATATTCAGGCGGGCGAGAGCCATCCGCTTGCACCTCGAAATCCACCACCTCGACAAAATTTTCCGTCGCGGGGTCCAACTCGCGTACCTCGGCGCGCACTTGCGTCACCCCGATGCGGTACACCACTTGCGTGCCACAGGTGCTGGCCCCGCCTTGGGTGATGATGTCCGTCACCTCGCTCATGCTGGCCTGTTCCGGGATCAACCACGACCCTGCCTTCAGCAGCCCTGCCTTGTCCGAGTAATCCGCCCCGATCCGAAACAGCGCACCGTTGCTCACCGCGCCGCGCTCCACCAACTCCTCGGACACGCGCGACATGTTGGTCCCTCGCTCCACCCGCAGGCACATGGATTGTTCCAGCGGCCCGGCCGTCGTGTATTGCGACTGGCCCCACAGGATCACCCCGCCGATGAGGAACACCACAACGACAAGAAAGGTCAGAAAATTCGAGGCGATGTGCCGCCACATTACCGGAGCGCCCCCACAACCACAGAGGCGTTGGTCCCGCCAAAGCCAAAGCTGTTGGACATGGCCACCTTGATCTCCCGCTCCCGCTTGGCATTAGGCGCCAGATCCAGCGGCGTCTCCACGGCTGGGTTGTCCAGGTTGATCGTTGGCGGTGCCACTTGATCGCGGATAGCAAGGATAGAAAAGATCGCCTCAATCGCACCCGCCGCGCCCAAAAGGTGCCCGGTGGAGGATTTGGTCGAACTCATCGTGGCTTTTGCCGCCGCGTGGCCCAAAAGCTGTTCAACAGCCTTCAGCTCAATCGTATCCGCCATGGTCGATGTGCCATGCGCGTTGATGTAATCCACCTCGGACGGATCAACACCCGCATTGGCCAAGGCCGCTTTCATCGCGCGGAACCCGCCATCGCCATCCTCGCTCGGCGCCGTGATGTGATAGGCATCGCCCGACAGGCCATAGCCCAGAACCTCGGCATAAATCTTGGCCCCGCGCGCCTTGGCATGCTCCAGTTCTTCGAGCACCACAATGCCGGCCCCTTCCCCCATCACAAACCCGTCGCGATCTTCATCATACGGACGGCTTGCCGCTTGCGGATCATCCGCACGCTTGGTCGAGAGCGCTTTACACGCGTTGAATCCAGCGATGCCGATCTCACAAATCGCAGCCTCGGCCCCACCGGCAACCATCACATCCGCATCCCCATGCTGAATGAGGCGCGAGGCGTCACCTATGGCATGTGCACCGGTCGAGCAGGCGGTCACCACCGCGTGGTTCGGGCCTTTGAAGCCAAACTTGATCCCCACCTGACCGCTCACCAGATTGATCAGCGCGCCGGGGATAAAGAACGGCGACACCCGCCGCACGCCTTTGTCACGGATAATATTGGTGGTCTCTTCAATGGATCGCAGACCGCCGATGCCCGAGCCGATCATCACGCCCGTGCGCAGGCGGCTTTCTTCGTCCTCAGGCATCCAACCCGCATCTTGCACCGCTTGCTGCGCTGCGGCCACACCGTAAAGGATGAAATCATCCACCTTTCGGCGTTCTTTTGGCTCCATATAGGTGTCGGAATTGAACGTGTGGTCGCTGCCATCGCCCAGCGGCACCTGACAGGCGTATTTCGTCACTACATTTGAGGCGTCAAACCGATCAATCGGTCCTGCGCCGGATTGGCCGTCCAATAGACGGCTCCAGCTTGCTTCTACCCCATCCGCCAGCGGCGTGACCAACCCAAGACCCGTGACAACGACCCGTCGCATTCTGTCGCCCTTCTTACCAGTTGCGCGCTCCTTTACCGCGTCTTGGGGTTCCGGGGCAAGTGCGGCGGCGCGCGAAACGCCGCCTGTCTTGGTCGAAAAGCTCTGAGGCTGGCGCTATTGGAACGCGGCGATGCGTTCCTGATCCGCCGCGCCTGTGGCAATTGCGTCGGCCAGGTCCACCTGCTTGGCAAAAAGTGCACGTCCGATAAAGGCCCCGGCAATGTTATGCACGTATTTCAGCCGCGCCACATCATCGACGCTGCGCACGGTCCCCCGCGCGATCACCGGGTGCCGTGTTGAGGCCGCAAGCCCCGTGATCACCCCAAGGCTGGCATCGCTATCTTCGATATCCGCGTCGATGTCGGTCACGATGATCCCCGCCAGCGGTATATCGTCAAAGGCCGCCAAGTAGGTCTGCGGATCAAGCGCACTCTTGGTGCGCCATCCTTCGGTCATAACCGAGCCTTCAAACACATCCACCGCCAGGACCAATTGATCAGGGTACAGATCCACAACAGTCCGAAACGTCTGGGGATCATGAGCGGCCATGGTGCCGACAACAATCCGGCCCGCGCCCTTGTCAATCCATTCCTCGATCCGGTCACGCGACCTGAACCCGCCACCAATCTGCACAGGGATATGCACGCTGCGGATGATCTCTTCGATCAGGTCAGAATTTTCACCCTCGCCTGACACGGCATCAATATCGGTGACATGCATCCATTCGGCACCCGCCGCGGTAAAGCCGCGGGCCGTTTCAACCGGGTCGACATGCCAAATGCTGGGGTTTTCCAAACGACCCTGTGGCAGGGTCACACATTTACGATTGCTGAGTTCCAAAGCGGGATAAATGATCATGAGGCGCGATCTTTCATGTTGCTGTGAAGAGTTGGCGTTAGCCATGGATACCATACTGGCACACATCTCATGAGATATCTTCAAATCGGCATCACACGCATTGTTTGCGCCGTTTTCTGCAAATCAGCCTCAGAATCAAAAAGGCCCCGACACATGTCAGGGCCTTGGCCGAGGGCAAAGCCTCGTATTCTACAAGGCGTCAGCCCGCCTCAGAGATAAACTTCACAGCGTCGCCAAATGTCTGGATGGTTTCGGCCGCATCATCAGGGATCTCGATGCCGAACTCTTCTTCGAAAGCCATGACCAATTCGACCGTGTCGAGGCTGTCAGCGCCCAGATCATCAATGAAAGAAGCGTTTTCAGCTACCTTGTCTTCTTCCACACCCAGATGCTCAACAACGATTTTCTTCACGCGGTCTGCGATATCGCTCATGTCTTTTTCCTCATTCCTGACCGGGCAAGTGCCGGCGCGTTTTCCGCCCCCAGTTCGCCAGGAGAGCGGTCATTAGATATGCCCAACTGGGCGGCTCATCGCCCATTGTTTGCGGGCTTTTAGGGGGTGTGAAATGTCGCAGCCCCCTCTCAACTCGTGCGGCCTATAGCATATGCCGCGCCATACGCAAATGGTTTCGCCCCGCGTTTTTCAGCGGATTTTTGAACGCCGCGAGGCGCTCAAAGCATCGCCATCCCGCCGTTGACATGCAGCGTCGTGCCCGTCACGTAACCCGCCTCTTCGCTGGCAAGGTAAAGCAC
>JBCCDT010000031.1:0-34182 GCA_039030635.1 Pseudomonadota bacterium | reverse complement strand
TGCAAACCTCGCGTTTGGAATCCTATGCGGATGGATACCTAGCGCGTCTGAAAGCCGAAGCGCGGATCATCGGGGACTGATGCCAAACGACATGCCCCGGCCTGTTGCGCTGACCTGCGGGGAACCGGCGGGGATCGGGCCGGAACTGGCCTGGGCCGCGTGGGAGGAGCTGCAAGGTAACCTGCCGTTTTTCTGGATCGGTGATCCGGGTCACCTGCCCCAAGGTGCCCGTACAGTTGAAATTTCCGAACCGGAAGACACGGCTGAGGCCGCGAAGAACGGCCTGCCTGTGCTGCGCCATGATTTTCCCGGCACGTGCATGGCTGGCACACCCAACCCGGCCCACGCCCAAGGCGTGATCGATGTGATCGCCCGCGCGGTGGAGCTGGTACAGAACGGCGCGGCCAGTGCGGTGTGCACCGCGCCCATTCATAAAAAGGCGCTGCAGGACGGGGCGGGATTTTCCTATCCGGGGCATACGGAATACCTGGCCGCCCTTGGCGGTGTGGAGCACGTGGTCATGATGCTGGCCAGTGATCAGCTGCGCGTGGTGCCTGCCACGATCCACATCCCTCTCAAAGAGGTGCCAGAGGCGCTGACGCCAGAGGGGTTGGAGGCCACGATCCGCATCACCCATGCCTCGCTTGCCCGCGATTTCGGGGTGGAGGCGCCGCGATTGGCCGTGGCAGGCCTCAACCCCCATGCCGGCGAAGGCGGCAATATGGGGCGCGAAGAATTGGACTGGATCGCAGACCTGTTGGAGAAGTTGCGCGGCGACGGGTTCGACCTCAAGGGTCCGATGTCGGCGGATACGATGTTTCATGCGGCCGCGCGTGCGGGGTATGACGCGGCCATCGCGATGTATCACGATCAGGCGTTGATCCCGATCAAAACCCTGGATTTTGACCGCGGTGTGAATGTCACGCTGGGGCTGCCATTTGTGCGCACCTCACCCGATCATGGCACCGCACTTGATATCGCGGGCCAGGGTGTGGCCAATCCGACCTCAACCGTTGAAGCCTTGAAGCTGGCCCACCGCATGGCGGCTGCGCGCCGCGGATGAGCGGCATTGACCCCCTTCCCCCGCTGCGCGATGTGATCGCGCGCCATGGGCTGTCCGCGCGCAAAGCCTTGGGGCAGAACTTTCTTCTTGATCTCAACCTCACAGCCAAGATTGCGCGTCAGGCCGGTGATCTCAGCGACGTAGACGTGCTGGAGGTGGGGCCTGGTCCCGGCGGGCTGACACGTGGTTTGCTGGCAGAAGGGGCGCGACGCGTGCTGGCGGTGGAGAAGGATGCGCGCTGTCTCCCGGCTTTGGCCGAGATTGCCGCAGCCTACCCTGGGCGGCTGGAAGTGATCGAAGGCGATGCGCTCAAGGTCCGGCCCTTGGATCATCTGCGCCCGCCCATCCGGGTTGTGGCCAACCTGCCCTACAATGTGGGCACAGAGCTTTTGGTGCGGTGGCTGACGCCTGAGGTGTGGCCGCCTGTGTGGGACAGCCTGACATTGATGTTTCAGCGCGAAGTGGCCGAACGGATCGTGGCGACCCCCGGCTCCAAGGCCTATGGTCGGCTGGCGGTTCTGGCGCAATGGCGCTGTGACGCGCGGATTGCCATTAGCCTGCCGCCCGAGGCGTTTTCGCCGCCCCCAAAGGTTTCGAGCGCGGTGGTCCATCTCAGCGCCCTGCCCGCACCTCGGTTTGACGCAGACCCCGCGGTGTTGGAGCGGGTTGTGGCCAAAGCCTTCAATCAGCGCCGCAAGATGCTGCGCGCCGCGCTCAAAGGGTTGACCGAGGATGTCGAGGGCTGCCTGAAAGACGCAGGCATTGCGCCGACGGATCGGGCGGAGGTTGTTCCACTAGAAGGGTTTTGCGCCTTGGCGCGCGCGGTCCAAAACAGACTGTAAAGCACGGCTCGTCCGTCGCTGACGCTCCAGTCTCGCGTAGTCTCTGCTAACGCTCTGTTTACTCTGCGGCCTCTTGGGGGTCGGTATCGTCCTGACCATCGCTGATCGTTGCGCTGTCGTCGCGCGGTTTGCGTGGTTTGCGCTGACGTTTGGGTTTGTCTGGTGCGGTCTCTGGTGTTTCCACCAGGCCACTGTCGTCATCGGATGTCGCCATGGCGATATCGCCTTGCTCACCCTCGACCATGTCGCCACCGTTGGATTCGCGTTCCTGCCGCTTGGCACGTTCGCGATCACGCTCGGCCTGACGTTCACGATTTTGGCGTTCCTGCTCTTCGCGCCGCGCATCCTGTTCCTTTACCGCCACGCTCAGAAGCCGCAGGTAATGTTCAGCATGCTGTTGGAAGTTTTCCGCATTCACACGGTCGCCCGCCAGTTGTGCATCGCGGGCCAGTTGATTGTACTTGTCAATGATCTGCTGTGGGGTGCCGCGCACCTTGCCCTCTGGACCGGAGCTGTCAAACACGCGGTTGACGACATTGCCCACTGACCTGTTGCGGTTAGACTTGTTCCGCGACCGTGACTTGGAAGATCTCATACTCAGATGTCAGCCTTATGCTAAATGCGCCGCCTGATCCCATCTTGCGCCCCATGCGCCTGTTTCCGGATCGATTATGTCGCGGCTTGGTGTCAAGAGGGACCGCCCGTTTGGGCATCCACCGTCTTGGTGGTCCATGTGTAACCATGCCAAACGGGCTGTGACAAGAGGGCACAGGCGATTTTAGGCATTTTACGGGGAAATTTGCCGCCTCAGTGCCGGAAAACCACTGTTTTCACGCGGGCAGGCACCCTTGAACCACGCGGTCGCGACCATCCAGGTCGGGCAGAATTCGCACCCCGTCAAACCCGGCCGCTTGCATCATTGCGGCCACCTCGGGGCCTTGGGTCCAACCGGTTTCCAGCATGAGCCATCCACGCGGGATCAGATGGTTGCGCGCATCGGCGCAGATCACCCGATACGCGCCCAACCCATCGCCTTCATCCGTGAGGGCAGCACGCGGCTCAAACGCCAGTTCCGGGTCAAGTGCGGCCATATCAGAGGCGGCAATATAGGGCGGGTTCGACACGATGAGGTCGAAACGGCCCGACACGTGGTCAAACCAGTCAGACCGCAGGAATGTCACCCGCTCAGCCAGGTCCAAGCGCTGCGCGTTTTTACCCGCAACCGCCAGCGCCTTATCGGACATATCCGTGCCAAGCCCCTGCGCACCGACCCGCGCGGCCAATAAAGACAAAAGAATACAGCCTGATCCCGTGCCCAAATCCAGCACGCGATCAAACGGCACAGCCAAGGCCGCGCGCACCAACACTTCGGTTTCCGGCCGGGGATCCAGCACATCGCGCGTGACGTGAAAGTCATGCTCATAAAACGCGCGCAAACCCAGGATATGTGACAATGGCTCGCGTCCGCAGCGTCGCGCGGCCATGGCGCCCAACTGATCTTCGGCGGTATCCGGGACGGTGTCGGGTTGCATGAGGCTAACCCGATCCTGGCCCACGCCCAAAGCCGCCGCGACCAGCAAACGCGCCTCCCGGGCCGGGTTTTCTATGCCAGCGGCGGTCAGACGCCCGCGCAACTCGCTCAGCGCTTCGGCCACGCTGCGGCTCACGCGTTCATCTCCGCAAGCGCTGTTGCCTGGGCATCCGCGGTCAGCGCATCAATGGTCTCGTCCAAATCGCCCGCGATGATGGCGTCGAGCTTATAAAGCGTCAGCCCGATCCGGTGATCGGTCATGCGGCCCTGAGGAAAGTTATAGGTGCGGATGCGCTCGGATCGGTCGCCTGATCCCACCTGCGCCGCCCGGGTCTCAGACCGTTCGTCATGGGCGCGCTGGCGTTCCAGATCATAGAGCCGGGTCTTGAGCACCTGCATGGCGATCTCTCGGTTGCGGTGCTGGGATTTCTCGGAACTTGTAACGACAAGCCCAGTGGGCACATGGGTGATGCGCACAGCCGAATCCGTGGTGTTCACATGCTGGCCACCTGCGCCAGAGGCGCGCATCGTGTCGATGCGCAGGTCGCTCGCGTCAATCTGAATGTCCACATCTTCGGCCTCAGGCAGCACGGCAACGGTGGCCGCAGAGGTATGAATGCGCCCGCCACTTTCGGTTTCGGGCACACGCTGCACCCGGTGGACGCCGCTTTCATATTTCATCCGGGCAAAGACACCGTCCCCTTTGATCGCCGCAACAACCTCCTTGATGCCACCCAGTTCGGTCGCACTTTCCTCGATCACCTCAAAGCGCCAACCGCGCGTTTCGGCATAGCGTTGATACATGCGCAAAAGATCACCCGCAAAGAGCGCTGCCTCCTCCCCCCCGGTGCCAGGGCGGATTTCCAGAATGGCAGGCCGGGCATCGGCCTCATCCTTGGGCAAAAGCGCCAGTTGAAGCGAGGCTTCCATCTGTGGCAGACGCGCGTTGATCTCGGTATGCTCCTCTTCGGCCAACTCGCGCATCTCTGGGTCATCCATCATTGCCTTTGCCGCCTCCAGATCGTCCAGAGATTGCGTGTAGGCCCGGATTTCTTCGACCACGGGACGCAATTCCGCATATTCACGACCCAGCTGTGCGATATCACCACCGCCTTCCGCCATCTGCGCCTCGATAAATTCGAACCGCCGCGTGATTTCGTTGAGTTTGTCCAAGGGCACCATGGGCTGGGTGTCCCAATTTCATGGGTCTTGGTCAAGAGGCCAACATTTGCTATACTGGCTCTATGACCAAAGCTATTTTTCTGTCCCTCATCATGGTGGCGGTGCCGTTCATGGCAAACGCCAAGACCGTCGATTGCTATTGCACCAATTCCTCCGGGGACCGGGTGGAGCTGGGTGAGATGGTGTGCCTTTTCGTCAATGGCCGCTCTTTTACGGCGCAGTGCCAGATGTCACTCAACAATCCGATGTGGCGCGAAGTGAACGAAGGCTGCCTATCCTCCTGAGCGGTTTAGCTCAGCGATCCAGGCATCGACCCGGGCGGCATTGACGCCCAAATCGAACTTGCCAAAGCGCAAGCGGGCATGGATTTTCAGCGTATCTTCCGACTGCATGACCGTGGTGTAATCGGGAAATCCGAACACGCGCGAGCGTGTGACATAGGTGATCTTTCCGTCATCCACCGAACCGGCCAACACCTGTGTCCGGGGCGTGGCCAGGGCAATCGCATGAAGCCGCGCCAAAGCGTCCTGCCCGGCCTCCACCACGCGTTTGGCGCCACCATCCATATCCACATCTTCCATCTCATCGGGCATGGCATGCCACACGCCCGGATCGCTGGGCGCCAGCCGCACATAGAGGCCCACGCCAATCAACGCCGCCAATAGAACGATCAGAAAAATGCGCATACCCGCCTCTTCATCTTTCCAAAAATACTCAAAGCTCAGCCTTTCCGCCGGGTCCAACCCCACAAACAGATAAGCTCCATCCCCACATGGGCGGCCGCCACGGCCGTGGCCCCGGTTGGATCATAGGCCGGGCTCACCTCCACGATGTCACCGCCCACCATGTTGATGCCCGCCAGATCGCGCAGGAAAATCGCCGCCTGACCGGAGCTAAGCCCACCCCAAACGGGCGTGCCTGTGCCGGGCGCAAAGCCCGGGTCCAGCCCATCAATGTCAAAGCTGAGGTAAACCGGGCTGTCGCCTACAATGTCACGCACTTTGCGCGCCACCGCCGATGGCCCGCTTTCATGCACTTCGCGGGCGTCGATGATATTGATCCCCAGCGTGTCATCATTATGCGTGCGGATCCCCACTTGGGCAGAGCGTTTAACGTCAATCAGCCCCATCTTCACGGCCTTATAGAACATGGTCCCGTGATCGATCCGCTCCATATCATCGTCGGGCCAGGTGTCCGTATGGGCATCCACCTGAACCAATGAGATCGGTCCGTATTTTTCGGCATAGGCCTTGAGGATCGGGAAACTGATGTAATGGTCCCCGCCCAGTGTGATCGACGCCGCCCCGCCCGCGAGAATGGTGCGGATGTGATCGGTCAGGCGATCGGGAAACGCACTGGTCTTTGCATAGTCAAAGGCCAGATCGCCGTAATCAATGATATCGAACTCCTCCAGCGGGCTCATGCCATCCCAGCCGTAAGGGGGATCAAACGGTTGCAGCGTGCTGGCCTCTCGGATGGCGCGCGGGCCCATGCGGGTGCCAGTGCGGTTCGTGACCGCCTGATCAAAGGGCACGCCGGTCACAGCAATGTCTACACCGGTCAGATCCTTGGTGTAACGCCTGCGCAAAAAGGACGTGGCCCCACCGAACGTGTTCTCAAAGGCCAGCCCGTTTGGCGTTTTGCGATCAAAGGCGAGGTCCACCTCGTCCTGTGCGTCTTCCAAACCCATCATCTTCCCCCTTCTTTGCGTCCCTTCCGCAAAGGGCGCAAGACCCGACCATGCGGGAGGGACGAGCCAACCCTAGATAGGCAAACCGCGTTCCACCACCCTGGCAAAAAACGACGCGCCCACCGGGGCCACGTCATCGTTGAAATTGAACCCCGGGTGATGCAGCACGGGTCCATCCCCCTGCCCGAGAAACAGATACGCCCCGGGCCGCGCGTTCAGCATATAGGAAAAATCCTCGGCCCCCATCTCTTTGGCGCGGTCCGTGACAACATGGCCGTCCTGTGCCACTTCGCGGGCCACCTCTGCTGCAAACTCCAGCTTGTCGGCATCATTGATCGTCGCGGGATAGCCTTCGTCAATGCGCAAAACAGCCGTCACCCCGTAAGAGGCCGCCTGCCCTGCCACGATCTCCTCCATCCGTCGCCAGACCATCTTCTGCACGGCGGGGTCAAAGCTGCGGATCGTGCCCCCGACATAGGCCTCCTCGGGCACGATGTTTTCTGCGCTGCCCGTGTGGATTTGGGTCACCGACACGACCAGTTCGTCCAACGCATAGTGGTTGCGGCTCACGATTGTCTGGATGGCTTGCGTGATCCCGGCGGCCGCCACCACCGGATCGCGGGTCTGGTGAGGAAACGCCCCGTGACCGCCTTGCCCTGTGATATCGATATGGAACGTATCCACCGCCGCCATGATGGGGCCGGGGCAGCTGTGAAACGTGCCTTCCGCTTCACCGGCCAGGGTATGAAGGGCATAGACCTCATCAATCCCGTAGCGCTCCATCACCCCCTCTTCCACCATCAGTTTGCCGCCGCCCGGCCCTTCTTCGGCAGGTTGGAAGATCAACACGGCACGGCCTGCAAAATTGCGCGTCTCGGATAGGTATTTTGCCGCCCCCAGCAACATCGCCGTGTGCCCATCATGCCCGCAGGCATGCATCACGCCCGGCACCTCCGAGGCATAGTCAACGCCGGTCGCCTCTTCGATTGGCAGTGCGTCCATATCCGCCCGCAGGCCGATCACCCTCGACCCCGGCTCACGCCCCTCGATCACCGCCACAACGCCGCTTTCGGCGATACCCGTCTCAATCTCGTTGATGCCGAACGCCTTGAGCCGATCCACAACAAACGCCGCGGTCTGGTGACAGTCCAGCCCCAGCTCCGGGTGCGCATGCAGATGCTGCCGCCAGCCTGACATCTCGTCGGCAAAGCCTGCAATCCGGTTTATCACTGCCATCTCTGGACTCCTCGCCCGGGTCACGTCAGGGTTCCTGCATGCCTGACGACGCCCTCATTCACAACCCCACCGGGGGCCTGCCCCGCCTTCTGGAAATCATGCGCCGCCTGCGCGACCCGGAGACGGGGTGCCCTTGGGACATCGAACAGGATTTCGCCACCATCGCGCCCTACACGATCGAAGAGGCCTATGAGGTGGCAGACGCAATTGAGCGCGCCGCCTGGGATGAGCTCAAGGATGAGCTGGGGGATCTCTTGCTCCAGGTCGTGTTTCACGCCCAGATCGCAGAGGATCGCGGGCTGTTTGCGTTCCACGCCGTGGCCGACAAAATCTCTGACAAGATGGTCGCGCGCCACCCTCATGTCTTTGGCGATGAGAGCCGGGACAAATCGGCCGATCAACAAACCCGCGATTGGGAAACGGTCAAGGCCGCCGAACGGGCCGCCAAGGCCCAAAGCGGCGTGCTGGACGGCGTGGCCCTGGGCCTGCCTGCGTTGATGCGCGCGGTCAAACTGCAAAAGCGTGCCGCTCGCGTGGGGTTTGACTGGCCCGATGCCTCCCATGTGCTGGACAAAATCCAGGAAGAAGCAGCTGAGCTGACAGAGGCCGCCACCACCCTGCCCCAGGACAAGGTTGAGGAGGAAATGGGCGATCTGCTCTTTGTCATGGCCAACCTGGCGCGCCACATGAAGATCGATCCCGAGGTGGCTTTGCGCCGCGCCAATGCAAAGTTCACCCGCCGGTTTCAATCCATAGAGGCAGCCCTGGCCAACGACGGTCGCCGCCCTGAGCAGTCCACCCTAGAGGAAATGGACCGCCTCTGGGACGCCGCCAAAGCCGCAGAGCGCGCGCGGTAAGACCAAGCGCACCCCAACCCACACCGATCAGCTGCGAATGTTCAGGCGCGGGGTTCGGAAATTAATCTTCTGCTTGGCAAATCCCGCCTGCCAGGCCACTTCTGTCACCTGACAGCGCGCCATGGTGCCCACTTCAAACTCATCAGGCGCGACCTTGCGCATGAAATCCAAGCCGGTCAGCAGATGCACATTACCAATACGAACAGACGTTGTCTGCCGCGCGCGCCGATCCAGACCATGGGCGATCACATAGGCCTGCAACCGGTCTTTCACCATCCAGAACCCGCATACAGCCGTTTTGCCGCCAATTTCCCGCACGGACGCCGCAAGCAACACACTCCCATAGGGCGTAAACCCGTATTCATAGAGATAGGCATTATCAGTCATCGGCAGTGACGGTCGCGACTGGGCCAAGGCCGAATGCGAAGAGGCACAGATCGCCAAAATGGCGATAAAGGCCCCGGTTAAGATATTGTGAAACATGGCACTCTCCAAACGCTATTCACCCGTCATAGAACGAGAAGTTGCGGCGGCTTACAATCTAAAAGTGTGCAACTGCAGTGGTTTTGACAGGCCTAAATTGGGAAGCCGGGGCGGGTCTGCGGCCATTGCGTTGCCCGGTGATAGGCCTCTGCCACCTCAAGGATCTGGCGGTCCGCCCCGGGTCTGCCGATCAGTTGCAGCCCCATGGGCAATCCCGATGGCCCAAACCCCGCAGGCACGCAAACCGCAGGCAGACCCAAAAGGCTCGCGGGCACCACCACTTCCATCCAGCGGTGATAGCTGTCCATTGCCGCGCCTTCGATCATATCGGGCCAAGGCCGCTCAGTGGCAAAGGGCCAGACCTGCGCGCTTGGCAAGGCCAGCACATCGTAGCTTTCAAAAAGCGTCATCGCCGCGCGATACCACTCTGAGCGTTTCACGCTGGCGTCATGCACCTCCATCGCTGTCAGCGCCAAACCGCGCGCAATTTCCCACTGGGCCTCTGGTTTGAGGCGCGAGCGTGTCTGCGGATCTTCGTAGAGCGCGCGCATCTCAGCCGACAAGGTAAAGGATCGCAGGTCGGTCCAAGCCTCCCACACCACTTCGCGGGCCATAGGCGGGCCCACCGCGTGCACATCCGCGCCCAAATCCTCACATATCCCAAGCGCGCCCTCACACAGCGCCAAGATGCCTTGCTCTATCGGGAAGGCCCCACCCCAATCCCCCAGCCATGCGATGCGCGTGCCCTCCATGCACGGCTGCACATTCTCGAACGCGTCAGAGCCTGCCAAGACGCCCAAAAACAGCGCCAGATCGTCGGGGCTGCGCGCCATAGGGCCGCGCGTGGACAGTTTGTGCAGATAGAGGTCGCCACCTGGCGCGCCGGGCACCAGACCATGGCTGGGCCGCATGCCGTAGACATTGCACCAGCCCGCCGGATTACGCAGCGAGCCCATCATGTCAGAGCCGTCTGCCAACGCCATCATCCCCGCAGCCAACGCCGCCGCCGCCCCGCCAGAGGAGCCACCCGCACTCAGATGCGGCGCATAAGGGTTGCCCGTGACGCCAAAGACCGGGTTGTAGCTATGCGACCCCAAGCCAAACTCCGGCACATTGGTTTTGCCGATAAATATCGCCCCTGCCGCGCGCATCCGCGCCACATGCGGGTCATCGACCTGAGATACGGCATCCGCAAAAAGCGGCGAGCCTTCTGAATTGATCATGCCTTGGGCCGCGTGCAGATCCTTGATCGCGGTGGGAAGCCCAGCCAGTGGGCCCGTTGGCCCGACCTTGTCCAGGGCCCGCGCCTCCGCCAAAAGGGCATCGGCCTGCCGCATCGACACCACAGCGTTCAAGGCCCCATTCACGGCCACCACCCGCGCCAGCGTGGCCTCCATCACCGCCTCAACCGACACGCGCGCGGCGGCCATATCAGCCACAAGCGCTCGGGCAGATAAGGTGAGAAGATCGCGCACTCAGGTCCCCTGCTTCATCTTTCCAAAAATACTCCGGGGGGAGCGGCGAAATCCCAGGTTTCGCCGTGGGGTGCTGGCCCCCAATGTGTCACAGATCCTCGCCCTGCGCCTCAGCGCGGCTTTTGCCGCTCACATCCATGGCCAATGTTGCCGCCATGAACTGATCAAGATCGCCATCCAGCACGCCTTTGGTGTCGGACGTCTCCACATTGGTCCGCAGATCTTTGACCATCTGGTAGGGTTGCAACACGTAGGACCGGATCTGATTGCCCCAACCCGCATCGCCCTTGCCGGCATGGGCCTCGGCAATCGCCTCATTGCGCTTGTCCAGTTCCAATTGATAGAGCCGCGATTTCAGTGCTTTCATGGCGATATCGCGGTTCTGGTGCTGAGATTTCTCCGAGGATGTCACGACAATGCCCGTCGGATGGTGCGTGATCCGCACGGCCGAGTCCGTTTTGTTCACGTGCTGCCCGCCTGCGCCGGACGACCGGTAGGTGTCCACGCGGATGTCAGAGGCGTTCACCTCAATCTCGATATTGTCGTCGACCACGGGATAGACCCAAACGGACGAAAACGACGTGTGCCGCTTGGCCGCTGAATCAAACGGTGAGATGCGCACCAACCGGTGCACGCCACTCTCGGATTTGAGCCAACCATAGGCATTGTGCCCCGAGATTTTGTAGGCGGCGGATTTGATCCCGGCCTCATCGCCCGCGCTTTCAGATTGCAGTTCTACGGTGTAGCCGTGGCTTTCAGCCCATCGCACATACATGCGCGCCAGCATCGACGCCCAATCACAGCTTTCGGTGCCGCCCGCGCCCGCATTGATTTCAAGAAATGTGTCATTGGCATCCGCCTCACCATTCAGCAGCGCTTCAAGCTCTTTTGCGGCGGCCTTTTTGGCCAGGGATTTGATCGCGGCCTCGGCCTCATCCACGACCTCGGTGTCTTCCTCCATCTCGCCCAATTCAATGAGTTCGACATTGTCCGAGAGGTCCTGTTTGATCCCGTCATGGGTGTCGATGGCATCCACCAGGGACTGCCGCTCGCGCATCAGTTTCTGCGCCTTGGACGGGTCATCCCAGAGGTTGGGATCCTCAACCCGCGCATTGAATTCCTCTAGCCTGTGCTTGGCCGTCTCCCAGCCCATGCGCTGGCGCAAAAGCTCCAGCGAATTTTCGATCTCCGAGACGGTCTGTTCGATTTCCGCGCGCATTGGCCACGTCCTTTCTGCTCGGTCATCGGTGTAGCAAGCGCGGCGTACTCTCACAAGACACCGCCCGCAGAACATGGGCAGCAGATGGGCTACTCAAAAACCGTCGGTAGATCCTCGGCAATGACGCCTTGTTTGATATCGCGCAGACGGATGTAGATTTGCGCCACCGCCGCCGCGAATAATCCACTGCTCATCGCCACAAACAGCGACAGGATCACCATGGCAATCACATCGGCGATGACAGGCGTCGAAAGAAGCGGGAGAACGAGCATCATGACGACGACGCCGAACAACTGAAACCCAAAGGCGCATAGCCCAATGACAAGCAGCAGGCCCGCAATGGGCCAGCGGTGGTCACGGGTCAGTTCCACCGAACGCCACAGCGCGCCAAAGCCTTTGCCCTCAATCACAATAGCGGGCATGACCGCGGATAAAATCGCAGCGAGCCAGACTGCCGGAACAATCAACGCAACCCCGGCCAACACTATGGCTAGGAGAGAGAGAAACGTCAGCACAAGGATCACGACCGATGATTTCAGCACGCGCATGACATACCCCAGCGGGGAAAGCCGGCGACCAAGCTCAGCGTCATAAGCCAGCTGGACCAAGAGGGCGACGCTAAAACTCGACAATGCCAGGTCAAACAACGTTGTCATGGCATATGAAGCAACAGAAACATTTACGTGATCGTAGCCGAACTGGGCGTAGTCCGTGCCGAACATCACAGCCTCAAACACCCGTGGCAATAGCGCAGGCACACTTCCAAGGACCAGCACCGCGGGAAGTTTGCGAACGAGGATGGAAAAACTGCGAGCGATGATCGCGCCAACGCCCAGGGACCGTTTGCTGATTGGACGTGTCATGATGGGCGCGATTGCCAAGATGCGGCGGCGGCACCTAAGCACCGCCAGCCGATTGTGCGTTTACTCAAACACGGATGCCAATTGGTCGACACCCACGCCCTCTTTGATCTCCCGCAGGCGGGCATAGATCAAAGACACGGAAATGCCCGACAACGAATAGGTGAACCCGTTGATCACCGAGACCAGCAGCACCATGAACACGATGCCGACAAACCCGTCGCCCAAAGCGTAGATGATCAGGCCCAGACCGGCCCCAAAGATCGCCCCGATGATCACCATGCAGATCACGATGACAACCAGAAGCCCGACAATGGGCCAGCGGAAGTCCTTGGTCAGCGCGCTGGACCGGCCCAAGGCGCCGAACCCTGCGCTTTCGATCACAATCGCAGGGACGACCACGCTGAACACCGCATAGAGCCACAGCCCCGGCACGATCAGCGCTGCAAAACCGATCCCGATCAGGATGGTTGTCACGATGGAGACCAGCAACAGCGGCACCAAAGCGTTCATCGCCGGGCCAAAATAGCGCGAGATATTGGGTTTGCGCCCCAATTTCACGTCATAGGCCATCTGCACCAACAGCGCGATCATGATGCCGTAAATGCCGAATTGCAGCACCATCGAGATGATGAACATCACAATGCTGCCCATGGAGGTGAAATCAGGCGGTGTCGTGCCCAAAAGCGTGCCCCATCCGTTGAGCAGCCCGCCGATCATCGCGCTGATGAACATCGGCACGAAACCGATCATGATCACCGTGGGAATGTTGCCGAAAAGAATTGAAAAGCTTTCTGAAATGAGGGCCCCCACGCCCAAGGATTGGGTCGGGGCCGCAGAGCTTGTATCTGCCATAATCTGTCCTGTTTTTTCTGTCCCATTTTTGGCTTACACCGCGCGACCTGCACGCGGTGTAGCTGCCTTATAGCGCGGCCAAACCGCCCATTTGTCAACCATTTACGTGGTCTCGACGTCGCGCGTTATGCCGCATCACTCAGGGTGTTTCTTCGACCTCGTCTTCGTCGAAATGCTTGTCTGAGCGTCTGTCACCAAAAAGCTGGCGCTGTTCGAGATAGGCGCGCTGCGCGTTGTAGAAGGCCTGCAAAAAGCGCACCCGCTGATCCGGCTCGACCCTGTCGGCATAGTCGATCCGGCGGCGGATATTCTCAACCACTTTGGCCAGCGTATCGGCATAGGTCTTGGAGGTTTCATAGGGCATGCCGGATTTCTGCGCGCGCAGCAGATCCTCAAGCGTCTGAAGCTCAAACGCGCCGTAATGGTCGAGATGGTGAGACAAGAAGGTGAACTCCTCTTTCTTGCCAGAGGAGGCCGCGGCATAAGTGGCCACATCCGCCAACAGCACGGGTTGTGGCAGGTGGATCACGTAGGTGCCCGCAATCAGGTCGCCCAAACGACGTCGGCGCTTGTTGCACAGTGGCACTATCAGCGTCCCAATGATCCAGATCAGCGCAATCAGCGTGTAAAGCGGCTCTTCCGCGTCCAACGTGATCAGTAGCGTGCCGGGTAAGAACACCTCCGCCTCTTTCATCATGTTGCGCACAACAAGGGCGTGAATGGTGAGGGAGGCCCCGTCATTCGACACCACCTTGATCTTCATCAGGCGTTTGCCCAGCGTTTGCCCGTTCCAGAAAATTTCGCTCAACACATAGTAAGGCACGCGGGTGAAGAAAAAGAGCATGGAGGCAACGGCGCCCCAGGTCGCGGCAGTCGTCAGATTTAGCGAGGCCATCAGTACAATCAACGCAATCGCCGCGCCAAGTGTCAGGATCAAATCCACAATTTGCGCGGCCATGCGCACGCCCACACCCGCGATGCCAAGGTGAATGGGCACGCCTTCGGGCGGCAAAAGCTGGCCCGGCGGTGGCCCTTCGGGTTTGGATTTGGATCTGCGCCGCCAAAGCTTCATGACCGGCCTCGCCCGCTGGTGCGACCGCCCAGTGCGAACCATAGAACCCAAAGCGCGCCCACACCCCACCCGATGAAGAGGCGGGTGTTCATGTCTTGGACCAATTGCCGTCCAAACCCTTCGAGCAATGCGGCCGCGACCAGCATCAGCGCGGCGACAATGGCCAGTTTCGTGGCATCACGCCCTGCATCGCGCAAAGCACGGGCGCGTGTGCGTTGACCGGGGAACAGCACGGCAAAGCCCAATTGCAGCCCCGCCCCGCAGGCAATGCAAATGGCAGAAAGCTCCGTCACCCCGTGGATCGAGAGCCAGCCCGCGATGTCCCAACCCAGACCACGATCCACATGCAACGCCACAAACGCGCCGAACATGAGGCCGTTGTAAAAGATCAGTGCAATCGCCGGCACGCAGAGGAAGACCCCCAAGCCGAAGACAAAGATCGCAATCCGCGTGTTGTGGGAAAACAGGAACGTCGCAAAGGCGCCGAGGCCCCGCGCATCCGGGTCATCATCATAGATGACACCGCGCAGGTATTCGGTCGTGCTACCAGGGCCCCTGCCCCCGGCCAGACCTTCGGGCATGAAGACGTGATACCAATCCGCATTGTCGAAAAAGAGCAAGTAGCCACAAAGCGCGCCGAGCCCCATGCAGACAAAGCCCAAAAGGATAAACGCCCAGGACCGGCGCATCGCCTGTGGCGCGCCTTTGGTCAGAAACTTGGTCACCACCCCGCCCAGACGCTCTTGCGGGGCGTAGACGCTGAGATATGCGCGCGCGGTCAGCGCTTCGAGATAGGCCAGCAGCGCCTTGTCGAGGGAAATTTCGCGGGCAATGGCAAGCGATGTCGTGGCCTGCCGGTAAAGCGCGGCCAGATCGCGCGCCTGCATGAAGCTGAGCCCCGTCACACCGCGGCTTTCGGCCTCTTGCACAAGCGCCTCAAGGCGTTTCCAATCGGCCTCCCGCTCCTCCCGGAAGCGCGCGGAGCGGATATCGACGGTGGCCTCCATCAGATGAGCTCCCGCGCTTTGATCTCAAGATAAGTGGAGATGAGCCGCGACGTGACCTGACCGGGTTCGGCATCCACGATTGTGGCCCCCAGACGGGCGAGTTTTTCGAGCACGAGACGGCGTTCCCGCAACGACGCACCAGCGGCCACGAGCGTGGCGACACTATCGAGGTTTTCAGGCGCGGTATGAACCATATCCTCCAACGCCGGATCGCGCAGGGTGACGAAAATCACGAGGTGGCGTTTGGTCAACACGCGGATGTTTTCGATCAAAAGCTCGGCCGAGGTTGTATCCACGAAATCGGTAAAGATGATGATCAGGCTGCGCTTGGGCGTGCGCGCGTTGAGACCGGCCATGGCCAGCGTGTGATTGGTTTCGCGACTGACATAGTCCAGCTCTGCCGTCTGACTGCGCAACCGGGCAAAGGCGGTGCGACCAGGCTCTGGCCGCACAAAGATCGAGGGCTGCACGTCATAGGCATAAAACCCCACCAAATCGCCGCCAATCGCGGCGGCCCAGGCGGTGGCCAAGGCGGCAGTGATGGCATGGTCGATCTTGGGCAGGCCCGCGATTTCCTCTCGCATCAGATAGCCATTGTCGAGCGCGACAATGACGTGGTGATTGCGTTCAGCGCGCAGCTCTTTGACGACGAGCGCACGCCGCCGGGCGGAGCGTTTCCAATCAATGGCTTTGACATCCATGCCCTGGACGAAATCCTGCAACTGGTGAAATTCGGACCCGTCCCCGATGGCGCGGTTTTCCTTTACGCCATAAAGCGTGGAGGTCACCGTGGTGGTGATTTGGCCCGACTGCACAAGGCGAATGTTGGGGACGACCTTGATCTCTATTTCCGTACTCATGCGCGGCACATATTCAAAAAGCCCTAAACGCGAGGGCCATTTGAGCCAGACCTGCCCGATGGTCCAGGCCCCGCGCCGCACCGCGCGACAGGGGATCACGGCCTCGCCATGGGTGTCGAACTGCTCAAACGTCACCTCACCCTGCCCCGACAGGCCCAGAGGCCAATCCAGTTGAGCGCGCAGCCCGGGTCGCCAGGGTTTGACGAAAAGCAGGATATCCACCGTCTCGCCCACGAAGACTTCGGGCGGGACGTCATAGACCAACTCACTGCGCCGCGTGCCGGTCATGACGATATCGGCCACCGCCACCACCCCAAGCACGGCCCATAACAGCAAGGCCAGCGCCGGAGTGCCAGGGCTGATCACAGCGATCAACACGCTGGCCAGCAAGGCCGCCAGCCCCAAGGCCAGCGCAGTGCGGGAAGGACGGATCATCGCGCGGTCTCTACCTCGGCGCTTCGATCTGGTTGAGGATGTTTTCCAGCACCTGATCGGCGTCGCGCCCTTCGATCTCCGCGCCCGGACCCAAGACTATACGGTGCCGCATGGCGGGCACAAAGAGCGTCTTCACATCGTCAGGGATCGCAAAATCCCGCCCCGACAGGGCCGCCATGGCCCGCGCGGCCCCCGCCAACGCGTCGGCAGCACGGGTTGAAACACCAAAAGCGATCTCGGCATCGTTGCGCGTGGCACGGACCAGTTTGAGGATGTATTCAAGGATCTCATCTTCGAGGATGATGCTGTCAATCAACGCGCGGCTCTCGGCCAGTTCCTCGGCATTCAAAACCTTGGCCGTACCTTTGGTCTCTGCCCGGCTGTCGAGCGATTGGGTCGCGTGGCGTTGCAGGATCGACATTTCCACATCGGCAGGCGGAAACGCGATGTTAAGCTTGAAGAGGAAGCGATCAAGCTGTGCCTCAGGCAGCGGGTAAGTGCCTTGTTGTTCGATAGGGTTTTGCGTGGCAATCACAAAAAACTCTCGCCCCAGATCGTAATCTTCGCCATCAATGCTCACCACCCGTTCATTCATCGCCTGCAAAAGTGCGGCCTGGGTTTTGGGCGGGGCGCGGTTGATTTCGTCTGAGAGCAGCACCTGCGTAAAGACAGGCCCTTTGGTCAGGACAAAGGCGTTGGTTTTGAAATTAAAGATCGACGCGCCCAGCACGTCGCCCGGCATCAGATCGGGGGTGAACTGAATGCGGTCAAACTGCAGATCCATGGCCGACGCGAAAGACCGAGCAAGCAGCGTCTTTGCCGTCCCCGGCGGGCCTTCGAGCAAGACATGACCTTGGGAAAACAGCGCCACCAGCAACAGCTCAATAATCTCATCCTGGCCCTGGACCGTCTTGGCGATCTCTTCTTTCAGCGCGTCGGCCCGTGCGCCCAGTGTTTCAAGTGTCATGTCCCACCCCTTCCAAAATAGTTTCCAGCGCATCGACATGGCCGATCGCCTCGCGTGCAGGAATGCCAGTTGGCACCCTGTCGATGGTGTCCAAAACGGATGTCAGCTGCGCCGCCAAGTCCGGCTGATGCCGCCCCAAATGCCGCAAAAGCAGATCACGGTCCCTGCCCGTCCGTGTCTGCGCCGGACCAAAGAGCCGGATCACGACGGAAGAGAGCCGCGCATCGACATATTCCGACAACAGCGCCCCATCCTGACCGGTCAGCCGCAACAGCCGCGCCTGCGCCGCGATGGCCTGTTGTTTTGAGGCCCCCATCGTGGCGTCTTCTTCGATGACCGGGCCGTAACGCAAGCTCGCCCGCCACAAGAGCAGCGCCAGGATCAGGCCCGCGCTGAGCCACATGGCCAGAAACGGCGGCTCGAAGAAGCGCAAGAGATCAGACCAGGTGCGTTCACGCGATGTCTGTCGGCTGCGGTCCACGATCCAGTTGCGTTCAGAATAGTCGATCAGGATCTGGCCTTGATCGGCAAAGGTCGAAAAAAACGCGCGCGCAATCTCGGCATTGTCGCCCAGGCGCAGACCGTGATTGTTCATCAGGTCGGGGTCAGACAGCACCATGATCCGCTGTTTGGAGTTGTCGAGCGGACAGGATCCGAGCACCATCTGCCCGGCCCGCCCGATGATCGGCTCACAGCCCGGCCCGTCAAAGACCTGCGCCACATAGAGCCGCGCATTCAGCGTCTCATTGGTCTCAAGCGTGTAATCAAAATCGGTGAAGGGCACCGGGATACGGCCCACGCGCATCGCCTCACCCGTCAACTCCTCCAAAGTGGCCTCAAGCCCGCCTTCCTCGACCAAAAGTGCGGGATGACCCAGACCCGTCAGCCGCATGCCAGAGCGCCATTTGGGCAAGATCAGAAGGCTGGGCACATCCACGGCCTTGGCCCGGATCACGCCACTGCGCTGATCGGTTTCATCTTGTTGAAACAGCAGCTCTTCCTTGGTCTCAGGGCGTTTGCGGGAGGTATCCAGCTGCGTGTCAAAGAGCGGCAGCACCAAAAGGTCGACACTGTCGCGATCCACCGCCCAGCCCCCGGTGAAATTCTGCGCCGGAAGGTCTGTGGACGCGAGCCAGACCTGCAACCCGTCATACCCCGCAGGTGAGGCGCGCAAGGCCTGTTGCCGCTGGCCCGACAGGTACATGAGCACGGCAATGGCAATCACAACAAGCGCGCCAAAAATCAGCGTTTCGGTTTTGGGCCCGGAGCGCGGAGAGGTCACAGCGTCAGTCATGTGGAAACAGTGCCAAATATCGGGCGAATGCGGGTGAGAAACTCTTGGAAATCACCCTCTGGCACGTCGCGACCGCCAAACAGGACCCGCTCCCCGGCCGCGACCAGATCGCGCAACGCTTCCCGGTGATCCATATCTCGCGGCAATCGCCGCAGTGCATCCCGCGCAGTCCAGCTTTTCTGCAGCAAGAGACCCTGCTGCGCCACCGCCTGAATGAGTGCGCTTTGCGCCAGAGTGACAAGGGCGATCCGGCGATCTTCGATGCCCGCGATGGTGTCGATATCACTGGGAACGTTGTTGAAACCCGCCCCACCGGCGGCAGCAGTCCCAGAGGCCCGCTCTGCGTCACTGTCGCCCCGCAGCGAGACGGTAAAGCCGCCTCCAAAGCGCAGGAACACAAATGCAATGGCCAAAAGGATGGCAACCATGATGGCGTTTTCAAGAAATGTCGCCTGATCACGGCTGATATTAACTTCAAGATCGCGCCGTTCCGGGTCCGGCGTTTCGCGTGTGTCGAGTTCCGGCGGCGGGCGGGTGGGATCAAAATAGGCCACATCGGTATCAACGCCCCGAAACCGAAGCGATTTGAGATAGGCCTCACCTGACGCGGTGGCCTCAAGCCCCTCTTCTACGCGCTCTTGTGAAGAGGCAGACAGCGCACAGCCCGCGATCACCGCGACCCAGATCACCCCAACCCTTGCCCAACGTCGCATTCTCTGTGCTCGCTCAAATGACCCGCGTGTCAGTCTCGTGCGCTTTGGCGCCTCCCGACAGGTCAAAACTGCGATGTTTCCCCGACAGCTCCAAGCTCTTTTTCGACACTGCGTCGAAAAACGCAGGCCAGGGCCTACACCTCTTGTCAAAGCTGCAAGCCTGCGCTAATTGCGACCAGCCAATAAGGCGAGGCCCCTATAGCTCAGCTGGTAGAGCAACTGATTTGTAATCAGTAGGTCCGCGGTTCGAGTCCGTGTGGGGGCACCATATAAATTAATCACTTAGCATGTTTTTGGGCGTTGGCTTTGTCGTGGCTATAAGCCCTGGGTGACACATGGGTGACAAATGCGCGGCGCTTGAGGCGTTTGATTTGATGCGTCACTCGCCGTGGATAGACGCTCTGCATTTGTATCTCACAGCTAGATACGCAACTGTTAATGAGGGATGCCGAGCGTAGGCCATTTGCGAATTATCATTGCTGGAGTCGTCTAATTCGTAGTTCGAAGGCTCTGGTTCCTCTGACAGTGATGAAAGAGAACCGAACACTTCGTCTTGAAACAACTTAACCACCAAACCGTATGTCTCCATGTCCAAGAGCGAAAGGAGTTCGGCGTATTCGCTCAATTCAATTGCTGCCTCGATCACAAAGAGATCGAAGTCATCACTGACCCGGGAAACAGGTGAGTTGATTTCAGGGCGATGTAAAACTTCTCGCCAAAACGATTGGTATTTTGTCATGAAATCCAGACACGCATCAATCTGCCTGTTCTGCACATTTGCTTCAAAGGGAAATCGCAGAGCTTTCTGCGTGAGGTGTGTCTGATAGATTGTTATCGGAATGGCGATCACCGCAGCGCCTATCGTAAGTTTCTCGAGTAAGCTTTTCTCCGCCATTCCTCAACCTCTGCCGTTTGCTCTTATTGGAACGCCATGAGTCTTAGCCCCTTAAGACTGCCAAAACATGTGAATCCCAAGCAGAACCGCCAAAAAATGGGTCGCAGTCATAGGTCTCGCTAGAACGCTTGACACTCACCCAGTATCAGACTGTCGCCCAGAAGCTCTCTACCGCTCTCTCTTTTGGTACCCTCACCCAACCAGCCACCAGGTCCGACCATACTTAAAAGGAACCTTTTGTTCTCAGTCGAATAATTAAAAATCATAGTAGCGAAGCGAGAATTGATGCAAGTTACCACGTCTGCTGCCTTGCTTGGAAAGTTTACACCGCACAAGTAAGCAGTCTCAGTTCCTTGCACGCCGGACATCTCGGTCATGGAGCTATTGAAACGGATCGCATACCGCCGGCCGAAGCTATCCTTTTCGTAAACCGGAAACCATTCACCGTCTTCGATATGCATTCCAACGATATGTTGCTCTGCGCAGTATAGCGTAGTTTCTTCCGCTCTCGTCGAATGAGATGCTAACAGCGACACCACCATAAAGAACAACCAGCTCTTCCGCACTGCAACCTCCTTCATCATTCGACTTTTAAAACTGCGACGAATTGGTCGGCGCGGTCAAGCGCAACAAAGGCGCGAACTTGAAGGCTAAGATATAGAGTTAGCTCCACTAAAGGTCCGCTGCGCGGACAAAGCGGCAAGTCGATTTCTAGAACTTAAAGTCTGCTTTGCGCGCTTTTTGAGATCAGTGAAACCCACTGCGGGCGGAAAGCTGAAGTTCGTTGCAATTGCAAAATTTGACTTCAAGGCATCAACGCGGACGTTGATTGGCAACCCTCTCTGACCTCAGAACGTATACGCCGCAGACACCTTGAACGTGCGACCTGGCTGTGGAAGGCCATTTGGAAAAATCACGTAGCGTTCGTCGCCAAGGTTTTCGACACCAAATCGGACCGTCGTGTTTTCCAAGGGGCCCTGTTGTGGTTGCCAAACGGCAAAGAGGTCAAAAAGCTGAAAGGCCTCGCCAAGCGCCTGACCTGGCGGCACATCTGAGCGGTTGAATGCAAATGTCGTGCGAAAGCCAAGGGTCCAATCAGCGTTCGGTCTGAGCCCGAATGTCGTTGTCACACTGGTTTGCGGAATAGAGCCAAGCGCCTGCCCTCCAGCGGCTTCTGCGTCCGGTGCGGAAAACCCAGCGGAGGCAAACCAACTGCCTGCGTCGTAATCGACCTCCGCTTCAAAACCATAGAGCACTGCATCAATGTTACGCTGTTCCGTGGTGCCATCGACGACCAAACCGCCAGGCCCGGGGCGTGCCGTTCGAAAATCAATGAATGTGACAATGGTGTCGATGAAATCCTCGACATCCGCATAATAGACATTGCCGCTGACGCTCAGTGTGTCCCCGGGCGCAAACACATCCGCGTTTTCGAATCGCAGGCCTATTTCAACCTGTGTTGATTTTTCCTCGCGCAGGTTGGGTGTCGGAAGAAAGACGTTCACACCACTAAAGGTCGCGCCAGGCCCGACGGTAAAGGGTGGACCGGCGACGAAATGCACATCGGAGTTATAAAGCTCTGTGAGTGTCGGCGCACGGAAGGCCCGCGCGACGTTGCCGTAGACCTGCCAATTGTTTGTTGGCCTAAAGCTAAATCCCAAACGCGGGGAGAAAAACTCGTCTGAGGCATCCGGCAGCGTTGGATCATCCACGTTGCGCTCATAGACATCATACCGCGCGCCCGCGATCAGATCGAACCGGTCGGTCAGCGCGATCGTCGCCTCTGCGAAAGTCGAGAATGTTTCTGCTTCTGAATTAGGAAACTGCGGCCGAGGCGCTCCATTGCGCGTGCCATCTTGCTCATCAAGGAGATATTCAAGACCATAGACCAACGTCACGGGCGTAGCGCTGCCAAACTCGGATCTATTGACCACATCAAAACCATAAGTGTCGTAGTTTGACTGATCGCGACGGTTGTCAAAGGGCCGCGGTTCTTCAATTTCAAGAAAGTTCGCATAGGCCAGAACGGAAAGGTCAATCAGGTCATTGCCGGTTGGTTTGTAATCCCAGGACAGGCGCGCCATCTGGACGCGCGCATCGCGGTCGACATCGGTCATGAAAGTCGATGGCGCGGTGGAATTTGACGGGGTCGTGCCCTCATCATCAAATTGGGAATACGAGAATTCAAACCGATGCTCGTCGGTGGGCTCGAACCCGAATTTCAGGATACCATTCAGCACATCCACCTTACTGTTCCGGATCGGGACACCGTTGCCATCTTCGATATCAGACGAGATGCTACGCCCACTGAAATAGGCCAACGCGTCCACCGTGCCCCAATCGCCGAATACGGTGACATTGCCGTTATAGATCTCACCATTATCGGCAAAGCCCGCCGATATGCGCGCCCCGACCGTTCTACCAGGCAAGAGCAGGTCTTCGGCATCCCTAGTTTCGAATGAGATCACACCACCAATCGCGCCTGATCCAAAAAGCGTCGACCCGCCGCCGCGCACGACCTCTACGCGTTGCAAGATGTCCGGATCCAGAAAGAACCGCCCACGATGCGCCTGGTTGAAGTTGAACCTCCCCCCATCAAACCGGAGAACGACCTGTTCATCCTGAAAGCCGCGAATGTTGGGTTCCTGCGAAAACGGTCGTGGGCCGCCTTCGATAGAAAGGCCTGGAATGTCGCCCAAAAGCTCTTCGAAAGTGTTGGCTTGTTTGGCCTCAAGCGCATCGGCCTCAATCACGGAAGCCGTGACAGGCGTGTCCAACAGGTCGCGTTCATCTCGCAGCGCGCTGTCGAGGATGATGGGGGGCAATTCAACGGTGCCATCCTGCGACCACCCAGGGCTGGCCATGGATGACAAGAAACCTGTCGTTGCAATGTAAAAGAATGAATGCCGCTTCATCCGCGCCCCTCCTGCAAGTCTAAAAAGGTTAGATCTGCCGAAAGCAGGGTGGATCGGTTGACAAGTTAACCCAGGACTGGATCGAGTAAAGCCCAACGCATGAAAACAGACAGTTTGTCGCGCAATCAATGGGTGCGTGACGCAGCCCAGGTTCATAGATCACATCAGGGATGACGCTTGGGGCAGAACAAACGGCACGCCGCATTTGGGGGCTACACCGACGCGCACCTTGCACCCGTAGGTTTCGCTTAGGAGCGTCTCATTAAGAACTTCATTCGGTGCGCCTTGCTGGAGTAGCCGACCGTCAGCCAGTACTGCGATCTGATGGGCATACATGGCCGTCAGGTTGAGATCGTGCATCACGGAAATCACACCGCCACCTTGGCGCGCGAATTCCGAAAGGACACCCATTACCTCCAGTTGGTGACTAATATCGAGGCTAGACACCGGCTCATCTAAGATAAGCCATCTCGGCCCGTCTTCGCCGACAGGGTGCCAAACCTGCGCCAGAACACGGGCAAACTGCACACGTTGCTGCTCTCCGCCGGAAAGCTCTTGGTAGAAGCGGCCTTCAAACCCACCTAAACCGACGCGATCGAGTGCCTCCGACACCCGTTCGTCCTGCGTATCTGATCCGGCCATCAAACCCAGGCGCACAACCTCAAAAACGGTAAAGGGAAAAGCGATTCTGCTGGACTGGGGCAAGACCGCGCGGCGCGCCGCCAGTTGCCAGCCCTTGAGGGTTTGGATGTTGTCGCCATTCAGCGTCACTGAGCCGGAAAACGGTGTCTCTTGCGTGATGGCGCGTAAGAGGGTCGTTTTGCCTGATCCGTTTGGCCCGACAATGGCGGTGATCTGTCCTCGATGGGCGTCAAAGTCGACCCCGCGCAGAACCTCTTTGCTCCCAAGCTTCACCCGAATGTTCTGCGCTCTCAGCATGTTCCTAGAGATCCAGAAGACTGCGGTTTCGCAGGAGTATCCACAAAAAGAACGGACCACCCAGACAGGCCGTCACGATCCCGATGGGCAATTCCGCGGGCGCAATAACGGTGCGAGATATCATATCAGCGGTCAGCAAAAGCGTGGCCCCCAAAAGGGCGGCATTGGGCAAAAGATACCTGTGATCCGGCCCGATGATCAGCCGAAGGAGATGCGGCACAACGATGCCGATAAAGCCGATCCCACCAGAGACCGCAACGGCAGCGCCCACGGCCGCCGCGACGGTGAGGATTGAGATGTTTTTCATGCGCTGTACCGGAATACCCAGATGCGCGGCTGGCGCCTCACCCAAGGCCAAGGCATTCAAGGACCGAGCCAGGAACGGCGTTGCCGCCAAGGCCAGTAGGATCAGCGGTCCGGCAAGCCAGATCTTCTCCCACGTGGCACCCGCAAGCGATCCCAAGCCCCAGAATGTCAGATCCCGCAACTGCGCGTCATCTGCCATGTAAATCAAGATACCCGACAGCGCCCCGGTGAGTGCGGCCAAAGCAATTCCGCCCAAAAGCATCACCGCCACGGATGTTTTTCCTCGATGCGTTGAAATGCGGTAAAGCAACATCGTGCTCGCCCAGCCACCTACAAAGGCTGCAACAGGCACCGCAAAATAGCCAAGCGTCTGTTGCAGGCCCAAAGGCAGCGCACCCCCCAGTACAATGGCCGAGATTGCGCCCAGGCCCGCGCCAGCGCTCACCCCCACCAGGCCTGGATCCGCCAAAGGATTGCGAAAAAGCCCTTGCAGAATAGCCCCCGACACCACCAGTGCCGCACCGACGAGAATGCCCATAATCAACCGCGGCAATCGGATGTCAAAAAGAACAATGCGATCCGTGGCGCTCATGGCTTCGCCTTGCACCGCTTGGGCCAAAACGGCCCACAGGTTTGTTCCTGACGCCCCGACGCTTAGACTCGCGGCGGATATCACGACAAGCAAACCCGTCAAACCAAGAAACGAAAGCCTTCCAGCGATACGTCGATCGCCTTGGGCGAGGCGTGCGGCACGGAAGTTTGAGGCCGTCTCGATCGCCATTTACCGGATCACCCTGTCATAGGCCTTGCTGAGCGCACGCACGGCCTCAGGTGTGCGCGGCCCAAATCCCAACATCAGCAAACCCGGCAACCGTACGATCGCAGTTGTTTCAGCCGCCGGAGTTTGCCCGAGCACAGGGTGTGACAGGATAAACTCATCCGTCACCGCGTGACTTCCACCCCGATCCATCATCAAAATAACATCCGGTTGGGCCAGTAAAACAGCCTCGTCACTGACCTGTTTGTAACCGTCAAATCCTGCCATCGCGTTTTGGGCACCAGACAGATCGATGATGCCTTCCGCCCCGGTGTTGTGCCCTGCCGCCATGATCCGCCCGCCTTGCAGGCTGAGCACGAACAGCACCCGGGGCTTTTCCACGCGCACGGCCTCCGTCATAGCATCTGACAAGGCGGCTTCGACGGCATCTGCCAGCGCGTCACCCGCTTCCTTTTCGCCAAGCGCCTGCGCGACAATCCGGATTTTTTCGCGGATTGCCTCTGCGTCATATCCGTCCGGAACCGTGACCCAAGGGATATCTGCGGCTTGCAACACCTCCACAGCCTCCGGCGGGCCGCTGCCTTCGATGGCAAGGATCAGATCGGGCGCAATGGACAAAACCCCTTCGGGCGACAAAGCCCGCACGTAGCCAACATCCGGCAAATCCATCACCTCTGCGGGATACGTGGACGTGCTGTCTCGTCCGACGAGGCGATCCTCATGTCCCAAGGCATGAACAATTTCAGTCACAGACCCGCCCAGCGCCACAACCCGCTGAGCAGATGGCTCCGCTTGCGCGGCCGCGGGTGCGAACAGGACTGCGAGAGCCACGATGTAAAAACAATGCGCGCTCAAGTATCGACCGGCGCGCGGAATAAAAAGCCACATAGCGACATCTCCATAGTTGTCACATTGGTGCGCTGGCATGGCGTCGGCGCGTTCCGGCAATGTTGCCTGCCTGCCGTAGCCTCAGTTTGGCCAATAGCAGGCCGTTTGCTCGCTCAATGAACGTAGTCTCAACACAGGCAGTTCTCAACCAAAGGCCTGTCGCTTAGAAGCGAAAACTGCCCACGATCCCAAATTTACGAGGCTCGCCCGGAACGCCAAGCAGACCGAACCGCTCTAGCACGTAGCGTTCGTCAAAGAGGTTCTCAACAAACAGGCTCACATCGAAGTTCTCAGCCCGTAACCCGGCACGCAGGTTGACCAGCGTGAAATCCCCCACGTCCAGGTTCGAGCCTACACTATCTATAAAGCTGGACGTGTGGTTGACCTCACCGCGCACAAAAGGCGTGGTTGGCCCCCAGTTTCTGGGCAATTCGTAGTCCGCCGACAGGCTGTAGGTGATCTCAGGCGCATTGGGCAGGCTCTGCCCACTCAATGGACCGGTGGGTGCGTTGTAGTTCAGAAACCGCGCGTTGGTGTAGCCGAACGCACCGCCAAGTGTCAGACCAGGCAAGGGCGTCGCCAGAAATGACAGCTCTGCCCCTTCGCTCAGGGCTTCCGCCGCATTGTCGATACCCCCACCCGATAGGGTGATCGGATTGAACGGAATGGGCACCTGAATGTTGTCAAATTCGATCAAAAACACGCTGGCATTGACCGACAGGTTGCCATCAAAGAACGAGGATTTCAGCCCAATCTCATAGTTGATCGCTTCTTCTTCCTCATAGGCCACAAACACTGAATTGCCGTTCGTGGTGCGGGCCGAAAACCCGCCGGGCTTGTAGCCGGTCGACACGGTCGCATAGGTCGAGATGGCGTCTGTCCAGTCGTAAAGAACAGAAATGTTCGGCGTGAACGCACTGAATGTTGCGGTCCGCGCCACGGCAGGGGATGAAAAGCCGACAAGGCCCCCGACCCCGTTGGACCCTGACACGATGCGCACAATGTCTTGCGAAAACCGCCCGCCCAAGGCAATCTCTAGTGGTGCCACGGGTCGCCAACGCAGATCGCCGAAAACCCCATAGTTTGCGACATCCAGATCGCCAATGGCCTGATTGCGCCCAGGCGCTCCAAAAATACCGCCAAAAACCTGGAAATCCGCCAGTGTCGCGCTCGCCGTGTTGGAGTAATTCGCGCCGACATTGAACCACACTGTGCCCACGCTGACGTCATAGTCCCGGCTTTCAAATCGAATTTCCTGACTGAACGATTTCACCGAATTGTCGCGTCCCAAAAGGCTGTTCGTTGCTTGAGAAAAGTCAAAATCTTCTGTGCCGCGCAGGGTGCTATCGAGGTAGCCGGTGGTGGACGTGATAAGACCCGCGTCCACCTCCTGACTGACCTCTAAAAAGAGGTTGAGACGCTCGATCTCATTTCCGGGCACCTGATTGACAAGCGACACGGGATTGCCCGCAAAGATGGAGCCGAGCGTGGCATAAAGCGGTGCATCATAGCTGGAGACGTCATACTGGACGGACCCGTCAATGGTCAGCCGGTCGTTGGGTTGATAACGCAAGCTGATCCGTGTCCCCGTGTTCTCCGTGCCCAGATTGCCACCGGGCGCAAACGGCGTGGAAACAAATCCTTCTTCTACATCACCGTAGAAAACCGCCCGGACAGCCAGATTATCGCTCAGCGGGGTGTTGAAGACCGCTTCCGCCCTTCCGTCTTCGAGGTCACTGAAACTGAAGGTCAGCTCGGTTTCTTGTTCAAAAATCGGTTTCGCGGTCACGAAATTTACCGCGCCGCCGATGGTGCCGCGCCCATAGGCCGTGCCTTGCGGGCCATAAAGCACCTCAACGCGTTCCAGATCGACGAGATCAGGCGTGTTGTTGAACCGTAATCCTGTCGCGTTCTGCAGCACGCCGTTTTGGAAAACGCCGACGGTTGGCGCGGTGGAGGCAATGTTCAGACTACTGACACCCCTGATAGAAATCTCGCCACTGCGCGGGTCGCGTGGCAAGGCCACGTTCACATTCGGCAGTTGTTGCACTGCCTCATTGAAGTCATCCACGTTTGTTTGCTGAAGCGTCTCATTGCCCAGAACTTGAACCGACGCGGGCACGTCGGCCACATCCTCTGTGGTGCGACGTGCCGTCGTAAGAACGAGTGTGCCCAGATCAAACGGCTCATTCGCGCCTTGAGAAGCAGTTTCAACGTTCTGTGCTTTCGCGCAAATCGTCATTGCACATAAAGCGATCAAACTTACAGAACACCCTAGGAAATTCAGCATAGGCCCCGACGCATCAAGTTCATGAATTGGCTGAGCAATGGGCCTAGCTGGTTAGCTCTAACTAGCGCACTCAGCGCGGGTTGAAAACTGCGATTGCCCAAATTGCATGATGCGAGACCCAAAAACCATGTCTGGCCGGAGGCTTTTGATCTGTTCCGCGATCACAGCAAAAGGGACCACGAGACAAATCAAAGGTCGATGATGTCAAATCAGAGCAGCATGAATCATCGTCATCTCTTCGATACAGCCGGAGCTGACCGGTACGATCACACGTGTGGTACAGATCAGGGGCATGTAAAGAAACGCGAGATTTTCAGCCCCCCACCCTATTGGACGGGATGCGTGGAAAGCTCGCCATGATCACGATTAAGATGCTGCAAGACACGGGCTTTGGCTCTGTGACATCCAACTGCTAGAATGTCTTTTGCGCAAAAATCCCAATCGTCCTGGGTTCGCCTGTCCGCACGGTGGGCGTTATGCCTGTGTCGTCAAACAGGTTCGCTGGCACGGCTTCTGGTCCAAGATTCACGGATGAACTGACGGTTGTATAATCGCGATCAAATAGGTTTCGAACATAAAGGCCGGTCAGCCAGCCACTCTGCGTCTCATACGTGACTTGTGCGTTCACAAGGAACCGTTCGCCTTCCTTTAGAGTATTTTGGATATTGGCAAAATCCGCTGCCTGATAGCTGGCATCAACCCCGAAGGTTACGCCGTTGTTCCAACTGTACTTGCCCCCGATGGCGGCTGTCAGGTTGGGCGCCGAGGGAAATTCATTGCCATTCAAGATCTGCTGGCCTGCTGATCCACGATTGATAATGAAATCAAGAAACCGCGTCTCCACATGGGCCACAGACCCATAGAGCGATAGGTTTGCCGTGGGCTCACCTTCGATCGTGAGTTCGGCACCATAGTATTCAGACTCGCCTGCATTCACGACATCCCGGTCAAGCGTATTGTTGGGATCGCCGCTGACACGGCCTTGTTGCGTCACCTGCTGGTCCGTCCAGCGGGCATAGAATGCGTTGGCAGAAAGACGCAGCGTGCCATCGTAAAACGAACCGCGATAGGCGACCTCGTAGTTGGTTGTGAACTCCGGATCAAATTCCAGCGTGGCCACAGCACCGGGTGTAGCTGCCGCGAAGGAATTGTCTGAGACACCCCCGGCGCGGTAGCTGCGTTGGATCGTGAACGCCACGGATTGGTCATCTGAAAACGCATACCGCGCCCCGGCCTTGGGCAGGAAAGCATCAAAATCACCACTGTTAGCCGTCCGAGTTGGCGGCACCGGGAACCCCACGGTTGTCGACAGGCTTCTGCTGCGAAAGGACTCAAAATCGTAGCGTGCGCCAAGTGTGAACGTCAGGCCGGGAAGCAAGCCTTCGGCAGGTATGTCGACCTCTCCGAAAAGCGCAAAGTTCTCTGTGGAAGTGTGAGATATGTTCTGGTTATTCAGCAAAATGCCGTTGGGAGCTCCGCCTGTTATAAAGCCCAGATCGGTTGTAGACAGGCTGTTCCTCTGATCCGTGATCTCCGTATAAAAGACCCCTACGACACCCGAGATACGCCCAGTGTCGAACTTCAGCTGAATGTCCTGCTCAAAGCTTTCGGGCCGGAACGTGTTGTTGGTGAAGCCCAGGTTAAGCGGCGATTGATCAAAATCCTCAAGACGAAAGTAATCAACTTCGTAAAGCGTTGTCTCGGACTCAAGCCGCCAGACATCGTTGATGTCCCAATTGATCCTCAGACCAGTGTTGTCATGCTGTGCGCCTTCGCCAGAGGGCTGCCCTGACCGGTTGATCCGCGCGGCCGGAAAAGAGGCTGCGCGCACAAAATCCTCGCCCGCTCGGTTGTTCGTGTGTGAAAATGACACGATGGCCTCAACACTGTCGGTCACCTGCCACCTGAGTTTTACGCGTTTGGTGATCATCCGCTGCGCGTCAAAGCGATCATCACCAAGAACCGGGTTGAAAACGTAGCCGTCGCTTTCCTGATGCTCGAAAGCAAATCGCAGGGCCAGTCGGTCCTCAATGAGCGGCTGGTTTGCCATCAACGCAAAGCGAAAAAAGTTGCGTTGCCCGATCTCGGCGCGCAAGCGATATTCAGGAAAAAACTCTGGATCAGCGGAGCGCACGATGATCGCCCCGGCGAGCGCGTTGCGGCCCTGTTGGGTCGATTGCGGTCCGCGCAAAACCTCGACCTGCCCCAGATCCCAGGTGCTGTCTGCCCCAAAGATCGTGGCAAAAGCATTTGGCAAGGCCGCACCATCCACTTGGGTCGAGATCAAAAGGCCGTTGCCACCCACGGCCAACCCACTTTGACTGACGCCGCGAATGGACAACCCCACCCGCGCCCCTGAAAGCGTGACGCCAGGCGTGCGTTCAATGAGTGTGTCCAGATTGGGATCGCCGCGTTGATCCAGCTCTTCGCCCGTCTCGACGGCTGCAGAAGTGGCGCTGTCTTGCAGAATGCGATCTTGCAACTCCCCGCGCAGAACCAGTACGCCCAGATCAAACGCGTCTTCCTGGGCCAAAGCCGCAGAAAGCCAGCTGCATGTCAGGCCCAAAGAAAAAAGACAAAGACTGTAAGCTCTCGCCATGGTTCGACGCCTCAATAGTCAACGTTTCACCTGGCAATCCGCTTGGTTTGGAAAACGATAGGCGCGTTTTCGTTTCGTTTCACCACACAACGACGTTTCGCCCAACCCGCGTTCATTTATGTGGCTTCAGGGCAACCTTACAACATGTGCACGCCCGCATGGCCGTCAGGCTCCTCATCGAGCTTCGCGAACACTTCATGGCGCAACGTGCGACGGCACGGATTCAGAAAGTAAAGGCAGTCATCCCATATGCCGCAATCATCGCGCTGGAAATCTTAGTCTACTTCCAAAACAAATACGAAAGCTTTGACAGCACCTAGCATTTCCGCGCAGCAACCTGACTTCGGGCCTTTGCAGTGACTACTTGGGTCGTGCACTAACCGCTGCTGAGATTGCCTCGAAACAAAGTGCAGTTCGAAAGGTTTCCAACCGTTTAGCTTGGCGTTTTGGCGGCGATTGGTTCTGCAATCCTTTGGTTTGGAACCCAGATGTTCGCAGCCTCTCACTGAAGTGCAGTGTCTGACGTCAGCACCAATGGGACAGTTTAGGGTGATTTGATAACGGAGGGTTTCTGGCAGCAGGGTTTAGCATCAAATCTGCCACTCCCGATGCGTCGTCGCTAGCCTTCAAAAAGGGATGTGACTTGGGCGACCAAATCAGCTGCGAAGAAAACAACAAGCGTCGATAGCTGATCTGTAGCATTGCAGCATGAAATTTACTTTCTTTCGGCGTCGTGGAAATCCGTAAATAATGCAACGGCAGGTTTGTCCGCTTTGCTGACCTATTTTTCAATTCAGCGCTTCAAATTTCGGCCAAAGCTGTTGCCAAACCGTTTGAAATTTCTCCGCGGCGTCATTGGAGTTTTCATCATGTCCACTCCAATCGTCCGAAGCGTCCAACATCATCCCAACGTTGTCCCCAACAGGCGCTAATACAATCGCTTCTCCAGTTGCGTCAAAGCCGATTTCCTGCTGAGGTTCGCCATTGTCTGCAAGCTCAACCCACCAAAAAACAGTCCGCTGATAATAGCACTGCAAGTCAGGATTTCCCGAAGGTAGTATCCGGGAGAGCAATCGTGCCCACCAAGGCAATTCGTCATCACTGGACCAAGGGCCTGCTTTGATTTCAATGTACCGCATGTGCACAAGCTATCGTTGGACCGCATTCTAACAGTGAATATGATTATCTAGGGAACAATGAAAACCAACCGGTAAGTCAGCTTTGTCCCGCAAAGCCGCCGTCTGACGTAGCTCTAGCTAAAGTCTGCGCGGCGAATGGCTGGTGTCACCCCAAAGCTGCCATTCGAAAAGTCTGCAGTATCGGTCAAATTGTGCAAAGCGGACTTGCGGCGGTGCGGCACGATCAAAACAGGGTCAGATTTCTGCCAAGCGGGATAAGACTATCATTGCCGAGTTTGACTCGAACCCGTGCGTTGATCGGCGACCACGCACGGCTTCCGATCCACGTTCCGGGACTGGGGCGCTGATACCGGCGTCGAGGAAAGCACGATCCTGGCGCAATGCCTGGCACACACCACCGGCAACGCCGTCGAGCGCGCCTACAACCGTTCCAAGTCGATCGACCGGCGCGTGCCTGTCATGCAGAAATAGGGTGAGCATTGTTTGAGTGAACGGTAAGCGCTGGGCGTGGTGCTGCGACTCGACCTATCACCAGAACGAGATTGCTTTGGATGATATCCAAACAGTTACCCGCTTCTTAATCCCTTCGAGATCAATGACTGGGATCCCAAGATCGTCGAAGTAGCGAAGCTCAAACGGCAAATCGCCCCTAGTATAAGCGCACGTGCTGTTGTGCTCCAATCTCGAGATCACAGGTGAATTTCCAATATTGAGTGCAGCCGTATATTCATCAAAGGCGTCCTGACTTGGGCACGCAAAGTACCCGACCCTTACCCCCTTCCTGATAAACGGACCATCAGCTTGCAACTGTTCACTAAGTGGTAGTGTGCTTGCTTCAGTTTCTAACGCCTCGACTGAGGGGTTTGTGCCTAAACAGGTAATGAAAATCACGGCCAGTTTCCCGATCGCACAGACGGAGGGTGTCCCTTGGCTAATCGCAGCTTCCTCTTTACTCACCCTCTGTATCGCTCTCGCGGCTCAGGGTCACCATCACTGCCTGACAACCTCAGAAGGTACGACGAGGTCAACGGAACAGGCGTTGGTGTGGATGTTATACACCATAATTGAATCTACAGGCCACGCGGTTACCGTTCCGATCGCCCACTACTTCGTTCTTCGCGCTCCAAAAAAAGCACTGTGCTCTGAAACCTGCTTAAGTTTCTTGCGCATTGCTAAAGGCCACAGCCCTGCTAGGCTGCACTTATAGGTTGAGGTGGAAAGGCGACGTCTCTTGAGTGAATTTGTTGCGATAATTGGGGGGGGTGATGTAACAGGCGTAGCAGCAGAGGTTTTAGATAAAGAACCTTTTTGTGACCTAGCCAACCCTTCAAATAGTGCTCCGGAACTTCAGATAGGCTTTATCACATCCGATCACGCTGTTCACTCGCTGCACGCATCCAAAGACCGACACATCGGAGACATTTCATTTTGGCCAACAAACCCTAGCGTTTGCCTGATTGCTAATCATTCAAAACCGATCCAACATTTCGACGGGTCAAAAGAACCTATACCGCTCTTATCAGGAATGACTGGAACAGTGTTTCCCGGCAATCCGCAGGGTGGCGCGACCCTTTCTGGTGACATCGCGCGGTCATCAGAGTTTCTCAGTTTGCTAGCACAGTCTCATGATTTGTATTCGGACCTAAAGGACTGGTCCTCCCCCACAGAAGTGGTCCACCGCTATGTTTAGTAAAACGGAGGAAACACATGGCAAACAAGCGATCCAAACCCGAAGAGATTGTCACGAAGTTGCGACGGGTTGAGGTTCTGGCGGGGCAAGGTATGCCGCGTT
>JBCCDT010000030.1:0-35259 GCA_039030635.1 Pseudomonadota bacterium | reverse complement strand
TGCGGATCGCCTCGCGCGCACCGAGGCCCAACCCGATGATGAGCGTGGAGACACCCGCCGCGAAGGCGACCATAATCAATGTGACGTAAAACAGGTTTTCACCTTGAGAGGCGAGCGCAATTGCCCCGCCGAGCGTCGGCCCAATGCAAGGCGACCACACAGTGCCGAGCAGCAACCCACCGAGGAATTGCCCCCGGGTGGAGCCCGCATCAATGTCATTCATCCGTGCATCCGCGCCGGCGGCCACGCCCGCGGTTGCCATTTCAAACCTGTGGGCAAATTGCGGCACCACCAGGATGATGCCGAAGACCATCATGAGCACCGCGCCGATCTGCGCCAACAGATCTTGCGTCACGCCGATGGCCGCACCAAAGGCGGTGACAAACACGCCAAACACCACGAACGACACGCTCATCCCCGCCGCCAGTGCCAAAGGCCCGGCTTTGCTTGCGTTGAGCGCCCCCACCAGAACGATCGGCAACACCGGCAAAACGCAGGGGTTTATCAGGGTCAAAAGCCCCGCAAGATAGGCAAAGATAAATTCCATTCTGTCCCGCGCGCCCGGTCTGGTCTCAGTTCACGCTTTAATTGTGATTTTGCCCGCAAAAGTTAAGGCTTTTGACCGCGCAAATGCCTCAAATTTCCGTGTGGGTGGCCGTTTTGCCTAAGGATCAGGCCACCTGCGACAATGCGGTCTCAATGGCAGATGTCAGACGCACCGCCACAAGGTCCAACTCGTCCTCAGAAAGGATAAATGGCGGGGCCAGCAACACGTGATCGCCGCGCTGCCCGTCAATCGTGCCGCCCATCGGATAGCAGATCAGCCCTTCGTCGAGCGCGGCTTTCTTGATTTTGGCGTTGAGTTTAGCCGCCGTGGGAAACGCCTCTTTGCTGTCTCGATCCGCCACCAATTCGACCGCCTGAAAAAGGCCAACACCCCGGATATCGCCCACATTCGGATGTTGCCCCAGATGCCGCTGCAGCGCGTCCATTAGATACGCGCCCGACGGCGTCACGCGACCCAGCACATTGTCATCGACCAGCCGTTCCAGCACCGCCAAGCCCGCAGCACAGGCCGCGGGGTGCGCGAGATAGGTATGCCCGTGCTGAAAAAAGCCCGACCCGTTTTTGATCGCATCGTGGATGGTCGCTGTACACAGCATCGCCCCAATCGGCTGATACCCCCCGCCAAGCCCCTTTGCGATGGCGCAGATATCGGGCACCACGCCATATTGTTCATAGGCGAAAAGCGTGCCCGACCGGCCCATCCCGCACATCACCTCATCGAGGATGAGCAGGATACCATGACGATCACAGACCTCGCGCACCTTGGCAAAATAGTCGCCCACCGGCGGCACCGCGCCCAGCGTCGCACCGACCACAGGCTCGGCCACGAAAGCCATCACACTCTCCGGCCCAAGTGCTGCAATCTCTGCTTCAAGCTCTGTAACCAGCCGGTCGACATAGGCCGCCTCGCTTTCGCCCTCCGCTTGGCCGCGATACGCGTAACAGGGCGACACATGGTTCACATCGATCAGCATCGGGGCAAACTGCGCCCGCCGCCAGGCATTGCCGCCCGTGGCCAAAGCGCCCAGCGTATTGCCGTGATAGCTCTGCCGCCGGGCAATCACCTTGTGCCGCTCCGGCTGCCCCACTTCCAAAAAATACTGCCGCGCGAGCTTTAGCGCAGATTCCATCGCCTCTGATCCACCGGACACGAAATAAACCCGGTCCAGATCGCCGGGCGCCAGCGCAATCAGCTTATCGGCCAGGTTTTCCGCCGGGTCAGAGGTGAAAAAACCGGTATGCGCAAAGGCCACGCGATCGAGCTGATCCTTGATCGCTTGGGTCACATGCGCATCCCCATGCCCCAAACACGACACCGCCGCATCCCCGCAATTGAGGTAGGACTTCCCTGATTTATCAAAGAGATAGGCCCCAGCCCCATGAGATACCTCCATGGGTTCGGCTTTGGAATTGCGCGCAAATACGTGATTCATGAGACGTGTCTCCGGTCCCGACCCGACTGGGTCACCGTTCGAAACTATGGCATATGCCCGTCGTTTGAAAAGGGTGCATACCACCGCAGAGAGGTCACAAATCAGGCCACGTACACTTCCCCTTGTGCCCCGCGCGGTTTCAATTATCGTGGTCGACAAGCGCCTGACTTCAATCACCGAGTGTGTAACCACCACCCTTCGCCTTTGAAGCGGCGCGCGGCCATCGCGGCGTCACGTGACCCGCATGCGTCAACCAGAAGCCCGGTATTCAGGCCGGGCCACGTGTTAATCAGGGAGAGAAACACATGTTTTCCAAATTGAAACTAAGCGGAGCCGTGCTGATTGCCGGTCTCACCGCAGCCTCAATGACCACCGCACAGGAGTTCATCTCCATCGGCACGGGCGGCGTCACCGGCGTCTACTATCCCACCGGTGGTGCGATCTGCCGCCTGGTGAACAAGTCGCGCAAAGAGCATGGCATCCGCTGCGCCGTGGAATCCACAGGCGGGTCGGTCTACAACATCAACACGATCAAAGCCGGTGAGCTTGAGTTCGGCGTGGCCCAGTCCGATTGGCAGCACCATGCCTTTAACGGCACCTCCAAGTTCGAAGGCGATGCGGCCTTCCCGAACATTCGGGCGGTTATGTCTGTACACCCAGAGCCCTTCACCCTCATCGTGCGCGGCGACAGCGGTATCACCGGTTTTGAAGATCTCGCAGGCAAGCGTGTCAACGTCGGCAACCCCGGCTCCGGTCAGCGTGCCACGATGGAAGTCGTGATGGACGCGTTCGGCATCGGCATGGACGATCTGGCCCTTGCGACCGAATACAAAGGCTCCGAGATGGCCAAGCAGCTGTGCGATGGCAACATCGACGCGATGATCTACACGATCGGTCACCCGGCCGCCGCGATCAAAGAAGCCACCACAACCTGTGACGCGAAACTCGTGTCCGTGACGGGTGAGCCGATTGACAAGCTGGTCGCAGACAATCCGTTCTACCGCGTCGCCACCATTCCGGGCGGCATGTACAAAGGCACCGATGGGGATACCACGACCTTTGGTGTAGGCGCGACCTTCGTGACCTCTGCCGATGTGCCTGAGGACACCGTCTATGTCGTGGCCAAGGCCGTGATGGAAAACATCGATGATTTCCGCGGTCTGCACCCGGCATTCGCCAATCTCGACCCGGCGGAGATGGTCTCTGACGGCCTGTCTGCCCCGCTGCATGACGGCGCGGCCAAAGCCTATAAAGAACTCGGTCTGATCGACTGATCCCGCTTTGAAAAGAAGGGCTGTCCGGCACATCGGGCAGCCCAACAAAATACCAAAACGTCTCAAAAATGGGACATCCCAGTGGACCGGGGGGACACAGCATGGCACAGGACACCGACGCGCGCAGCGCTGACGATATGGTTGCGGAAGCCGATACCGGCGCGCGCAATCCATCCTCGACCTTTCAGGCCAATCTGATCATCGGCACCTGCATCGTCTGGTCGCTCTTCCAGCTCTACATCGCCTCCAAAGTCCCGGGCGTCCTCGCCCAGGCCACCGGCATGAATATCTTCGCCAATATCGTGGCGCAGGCCCGGTTTGTGCACCTCGCTTTCGCGATCATGTTGGCCACCCTGGCCTTCCCGCTCTTCAAAGGCTCACCCAAAGACCGCATCCCGGTCTATGACTGGGTGCTAGTGATCCTGGGCGTTGCGTCGTGTTTGTATCTCGTCGTCTTCCGATTTGAGATCGCCGACCGTCCGGGCCTCTGGAGCACCTCCGACATCGTCATGTCCTGCATCGGCATGGGTGTGCTGTTCACCGCCGTTTACCGCTCCCTCGGGCTGCCACTCGTGATCATCGCAGGCGCGTTCGTGGCCTTCGCCTTCTTCGGCGGCTATTCCGAATGGGCGCGCAATATTACCAACTATGGCGGTGCATCGCTTTCCAAAGCTTTGGGGCATTACTGGATGCAAACCGAAGGGGTCTTTGGCGTGGCCCTTGGTGTCTCCACGACAATGATCTTCCTCTTCGTCCTCTTCGGCGCGCTTCTCGACCGAGCGGGCGGTGGATCGTGGTTCATCAAAGTCGCCATTGCCCTTCTTGGTGCGCTGCGCGGCGGCCCGGCCAAGGCCTCGGTTCTGTCGTCGATGCTCACCGGTATGATCTCCGGCAGCTCCATTTCCAACACCGTCACCACCGGCACCTTCACCATCCCGCTGATGAAGCGCATCGGGTTTCCAGCGGAGAAGGCGGGCGCGGTCGAAGTGGCCTCCTCCACCAATGGTCAGCTCACCCCGCCCGTGATGGGCGCGGCGGCCTTCCTGATGGTCGAATACGTCAACATCCCCTACATCGACGTGGTCAAACACGCTTTCCTGCCGGCAGTGATCAGCTACATTGCGCTCCTCTACATCGTGCATCTCGAAGCGCTGAAAATGCAGATGCAGGGACTGAAAAAGGCCGGTCGCCATATTGGTCCCGTCCTCATTCTGATCCTGTTCCTGTCGGGTTTCATCTTCCTCGGCGCCTGCACCTACCTGATGATCCTGCTGCGCTCCGTCCTCGACGGGTTCATGACCGAAAGCGTCTATGGCGGGCTCGCCATTGTCGCGGTGCTGTACCTCGTGCTGGTCTACTATGCCTCCAAATACCCCGATGTGGCGATGGATGACCCCGATGGACCATTGGAGGCCCCGCGCCTCACGCCCACGCTGCTGGGTGGCGCATATTTCGCCCTGCCGATCTTCATCCTCGTGTGGAACCTGATGGTCCGCACCGAAGATCTGGAGCGTCTGTCACCCTCGCTCTCGGCCTTCTGGGCGACGATCTTTATGATCATCGTGGCGCTGACCCACCGCCCGCTCAAAGCGTTCTTCCGTGGGGAAGCCTTCAGCGCGGCCACTGCCCAAGGCGGGCGCGACTTTGTCGATGGCCTCATCCTCGGCGCGCGCAATATGATCGGGATCGGTGTCGCCACGGGTGCGGCAGGCATCATTGTCGGCACGATCAGCCTCACCGGCGCGCATCAGGTCATCGGTCAGGTGGTTGAGGTGATCGCGGGCGGCAACATCTGGATCCTTCTGATCCTTGTCGCGATCATGTCGCTGATCCTCGGGATGGGCCTGCCGACCACGGCCAACTACATCGTGGTCTCATCGCTCATGGCCCCGGTCATCATCTCCGTGGGCGCGCAGGCGGGCTATATCTTCCCGCTCATCGCCGTGCACCTCTTCGTATTCTATTTCGGGATCTTAGCGGACGACACGCCACCAGTGGGTCTTGCGGCCTATGCGGCGGCGGCCATCTCACGCGGGGACCCGATCAAGACCGGTGTTCAGGGCTTTGCCTATGACATCCGCACGGCGCTCTTGCCGTTCCTGTTTATCTTCAACACCGATCTGTTGCTGATCGACGTAGGCTTTGCCAAGGCGATCCTGGTCTTCTTCATATCCCTCATCGCGATGCTCTTATTCGCGGCGGCGACCCAAGGCTACTTCATAGCCAAGTCGCGAAAATGGGAGACGGTGGTGCTGCTTTTCATTGCCTTCATGCTCTTCCGACCGGATTTCTTCCTCGATCAAGTCAGTGAGAAATACACCTCCGCCAACGGCCCTGCCGCGTTGGAACTGATGGCAAGCGCGCAAGACGGCCAAGAGTTGCGCGTTGTGGTCGAAGGCCCGGATTTTGACACCGGCAACACCCGACCCACCACCATCACGCTGCCCGCCATCGCGGGCGACGCCGAAGGTGCGCTGGATGCCCAAGGTCTGGCGGTTTTCCCCGATGGCGACATGCTGGCGATGGATGAGCCCTTCCCCGGCACGCCCTTCTTTGAGTCGCTTGGCAACGAGTATGATTTCTACGGCGACAGCCCGGTACAAATCACCCAAGTCCAGATCGAGAATGAGCGTATGCCGAAAGAGCTGTTCTTTATCCCCGCGCTCATCCTGCTGATGGGCATTGTCCTGATCCAGCGTCGCCGCGCCACCCAACCTGCATTCTAAGAGGCCGCACATGTTCAAGACACTTCTTCTGGCGGTGGACATCAACGATCCCGAGGGCGCGACGCGCAGCACTGAGGCCGCCCTGCGCCTTGCCACGCAAGAGGATGCCACGCTGCATGTGCTCAACGTCGTGCCCGATCAAGGCATGTCGATTGTCAGCGCATCCATGCCCGCGGATTACAATGAGGCGGTTTTGGAAGGCTCCGAGGCTGGGCTGAAAGCCTGGGCCGAGGCCAACTTGCCAGAAGGTGTCACCACAAAGCTGCATGTGGCGCGCGGCACGGTCTATGACCAGATCATTAAAATGGCCGCCGCGCTCAAGGTCGACTGCATCGTGGTCGGGGCGCATGGGCCGTCGCTCAAGGACTACCTGATCGGGCCCAACGCAGCCCGTGTTGCACGGCATGCGACCCAATCGGTGCTTGTGATCCGCTAAGCCTGCGCCGTTGCGGTCTGGGCGCGCGCGCGCTACCAATCTGCCAAGGGTGTTTTGGGGGGTCATATGAGCATTCAGCCTGATATTCAGTCCGCGCTTTTGCGCCGTGATCAAATCAAGGCGCGGTTGCACACGTCTTTGCACCATTTGATATTTGAAGCCGCGGCAGACCTCGTGCCGCCGGCCCTGTCCGAGGCCGAATTGACCGCTCTGGTCCTGCCCGAAGGTGGCTATCCCGCACCTGTGGTTTTTGCCTTCCATCAAGGCCTGCTGAACGCGGCGCTGACTGAGAACACATACGCGTTCAAAAGCCTCAGTGACGATCTTGCACGCTTGCCTGCGGCAGAGGCGATGGCACCCGAAAAACTGACAAGTGTCGAGATGTCCGAGGCCTGTTTTTCGGCGGCCAGCCTGCAGGCGCTCAAGACAGCGTTTCAGGATGACGTGGGGCTGACGGCGCATTTAGGCCCCCCTGCCCCAGCCGCCCGGGCCGCAGCCGACCGGCATCTTGAGACCGCGATGACGGCCTTGGCCAAGGCGGCGCCGGATTGGCACCGGGAGATGGAATTGCTGGGCTCTCAAATCATCTACACCCAATCTCAGGATCCATCGCTCAGCTTTGGTGGCGCGGCGGTCTTTGATGCGTTCGGGGCGGTGTTGATCAACCCAGAGACCTTCCGCACCCCGGCCGTCACCCTCACGCAGTTGGTCCATGAGGTATCCCATCAACACATGTTCCTGTTTCATCTCGATGATGCCATCCTGCTCAATGACGATGACGCCGCCTATGCCTCACCGCTCCGGCGTGAACCGCGCCCGATGGAGGGCATTTTCCATGCCGGTTGGGTGTCGGCGCGCATGTCCTTGGTGGCCGATGCGGTTTTGTCATCGCCGGACAGGCCAGAATGGTCCGACGCGCTTGCGGCGGACAAGGACACCACCATCGCTGTGTTCCGAGATTGCGCCGAGGTGATCGACGCACATGCCGAGTTCACGGAATTCGGGCGCGCCCTTTACGCCTCAGCACGAGACGCCATTGATGCTCTCTGAAGACGGGTGGGCCACGGATGAGATCGCCCGCCTGGCGGCCGATGCCCCCGACACGGTGCAGATTGAGCGTGACGGGCAATGTTACACGCGCGCGGATATCCTGACGGCGGCAGCAGGGCTTGCGCCTTTATTTGCGCAGGCGGGCATTGGGCGGGACATGCGCGTGGCCTTGGTGATGGGCGATCAGCTGCGCGGGATTGAGGCGATGTTTGCGCTTTGGTCGCTGGGGGCATCCGCGGTCTTTTTTGATATCCGATCCGGGACGCGCCACATCACTGCGCTGATGGCGGAGGCGAAGGTCACACACGTTGCCACCGACGCACCCACCGCGTTGCGCGGGCTAGCGCCCTTGGCCATTCCGCCGCGCGATGCGGAGATGTCTCAGGTGCGGCCTTTGACCTTTCCGGGCGACAATGCCGATCTTGAGGCCTATGTCGTGGCGACCTCTGGCACCACCGGACTGCCGAAATTCACCTCGGTCACGCAACGCCGGGCTGTCGAAGCTCAAAATTTGGCGGCCAAACAGGCAGCACTTCTCTCCCCTGCGCCGAGCTCTGTCTTGAACGGGAGCCTTGCCTTCGGTGCCTGCTTGTCGCAATGGCTGCGCGTTTTGCTCAACGGGGCCTTTGGGGTAAGCCTGCCGCTATTTCACAAATTGGAAGACCTGGACCAGAGCCTCAAACGTGATGATGTCCAAGTGGCATCCCTGCCGCCTGTGGTTATCCGTGATCTTTTGAAGCTGCATGAAAAGCGTGATCTCGCCATCGATGGCCCGGCCTATCCCAACCTTGTCCGGCTGATCTCTGTTGGTGGGCCCATCAGCGGGGCAGACATGCTTGCAGCCTACCACCGTCTCACGCCCGGGATCCGCAATATCTATTCCATGACGGGTGCCGGGCCGGTCGCGATTTTGGAACATGAAGACATCATGCGCAAACCCCATTCGGTCGGGCGGCTGCGCCCCGGTGTGGCCTTGCGCATTGAGGATGAAACCGGGGAAGAAGCCGCGCCCGGAACGCCAGGCCGGATCATTATCACCCACAGCGCCGAAAAGGATATGCGCCTTGAAAGCGGCGATATCGGCTATCTTGATGACGAAGGCTTTCTGATCGTCACCGGGCGCGAGGCGCAGATTGCCTGCCGCAATTCAGTGAATATCAATCTGGGCGAGATCCAAAATGAGGTGCTGGCCCTCGACGGCGTGCGCGACTGTCTGGTCTTTTCGATCCCGGGGCCCGGTGCGGTGGGCGACCACATTGCCCTCGCGGTGGAAACCAACCTGCCGTTTGAAAGCATTCAGTATTCCATCCGCAAGTCCTTGGCCCCGGCCCGCCGTCCAGACCTTTTGCATGTGGCACCGCGCCTGCCGCGCAATGCCTCGGAAAAGCTGGCTCTGACTGATTTGCGCGCGGCGGCGATCGACGGGGATGCCCGGTTTATAAGGCTCTAGAAGGTGACGCAGGTATGATCTGGGCCGGTTGGGAAGCGTCAGGCGTTGGCGGATGTGCCTGCCAAAACGCGCGCATCTGCTCTGCGATCTCAAACACCACGGGTGGGGAAAAAAATTGCCCATGGCCCGCGGCAACCATGCGCCTCTCATAAGAGGAAAACGCGGCTTGCGCACGCGCGACGGCCGCCGGTTCATCCTGGGCAAACGGGTTGTGCCGATCATCTTGATCCCCGTAGATCAACAGCGCCGGTCGCCCCGTCGCGTCTGCGTTCACAGGGTTGTTCACAAAGCAAAGCCCGGCCACGTCAAACTGGGCCGCGGCGAGCCGGGGCAACCACGCCCTGACGATCTCATTGCCCTGACAATTGGAGCCAAGCCAGATGCGCCCAGGCGAGACGTGCTGCGCAAGTGTTTGGGTGTAATGGTCTGCCACGCTCTGCGCAGGACCTAGGCGATCTTCGCCCTCGGACACCAGAAGATGCAAAGACCGGCCATAGATCACAGGCTGATCAGGGCCAAAAGCCGCCTCCAGATGATGCGTGTCCGCCGCCGCATTCAGGATCCAAAGCAACGGTTGCTGACGCCCCCCCTCATTGAGCAGTCGCAACGTCCCCGGCCCGTCCAAGGCCCGCCCTGGCCAATTTTTCATCAACCGGCTCATCGCGTGGACAGGCAGTGAACTCAATCCTTGTCTCCTCAACGTGTTCTTCTATAGTCTTGGCTCAGGTGGGCGGCGAACGCTCGGACAAATTGCAAGATCACGGCGTTTCGCAAAGACGTCAATACAGCTGAGGACCTGCGACGATGAAATTGGATCAAACAAAACTCATGCTTCTTAAGGGCTCCAAAGCGGCCGCTGCCGCCAAAATCAGCTTGGGCGAGCCCGCAGGCTGACCAATGTGCCACGACCTGCGAAGGTCGAGCGAGGTTAGGAAAGGTTTGGAATGAAGCTGAATACGACAAAGATTTTGCGTCTCAAAGGCGCGGCGACGGCTTTCGCGCCAAAGATTGGTTTGGATACTGAGCCTCCAGGTAAGCAACTCAAAAAAGCGGATGGTTGATATGAAAGTTGTTTCTTCCAAGACACTGACGCTTCAAGGCGCCAAAACAGCATCGGCGCCCAAAATTGGAAGCGTCAGCGAACGGCCAATCGTTACCACTCCACGCAAGGAGACAGGATCATGAAGGTAACGGTATCGAAAACCCTGACACTCAAAGGCGCAAAGACAGCTTCTGCGCCGAAAATAGGTGAGCCTGTCACAAGCCCTTTATTCGTAGATGCAAGCGACATTGATATTTCCAAATTCAAGGTAGAGGACCAGTCATAATGAATGTGAAAACATCGAAGCTTTTGCTGTTGCAAGGTGCCAAGACGGCGACCACTCCGAAAATCGGAATGCCGGTCGAGCCGACGAAGCCAGTGGGCGACAAGTGAAGCACCAGCACCTCATCAGGTGATTGGTCTTTAGGGGACCGCATGGCAAAGAATGCCGGGTTCGAAATGTAAGCAAAGGGCGTTGATCAAACGCCCTTTTTCATTTGTCAGGTGGCGCAGCTACACGCGCCCACGTATTGCGGTGACTGCGTCAGACGGCAGCCTAGACCGCTTTTTCAGACAACATCTCTTCAAAATGCGCCAACAACTCAAAGTCGTTGCGGTTGTTGTGGCGCAGCAATTGTAGCAGCTCTGGATCCATGTCTTCGCGATCCTGCGATGACTGGTTTTTGTGGATATCGTACATTTGAAAATTCGGGAAATGCTGTTGCAGCACGTCGCGGATCCGATTGCGGGCACGTCCAAAACGCTCCACCTGACCGACGATGTCGAATTGCTCCAACCCTTTGCAGGCGCGCTCAAGCTCTGGCTCTTTGCCCGGGCAGATCGTCGCCAGACGGCTGGTTTGGAAGTTGCGGCACTGCCGGTCAGACTTCAGCGCCAGACGACAGCGCACGTAGCCTTCAAAACTTGTATGCCGCGCCAGCACCGCGCCAAACCCGTCGACATCCTGACTGCGTTCAAACCGATAAGCCGACGAAATGCGCGACAGCGGGTTGCGCAACATCACCAAGGTCACGATGCGCACACCGGGGATCTTGGGAATGGGCCCCACCATTGTGTGCGAGGAAAAGGCAACCGCGTCGGGTTCGGCCTCGATCCACTCCGCCACCTTGCGTGAGTTATTGCCACCCGCCACAGGGAATTCCTGGGTCACCCAACCGGTGCCAAAATTCTTTTTCAAGATCTGATCGATCGACGTACCTGCGTTCTTGAACAGGTGATAGTGCAAAATGACGGTACGCTTTGACATGACCGTACCACCCTCAATCTATTGGCACACTTATGTCAACGGCTTCAAACGCTTGGCGCATCACCTTTCTGCCTGTTGCAAAAGAAAACGTCTCCTCCACATAGGCACGCGCATTGTCAGACAGGCTGCGCCAAAGCTTGGCATCGTCGTAAAGCCGGGTGATGGCGGCGGCGGTGTCTTGCGGCGTATCTGCAATCAGGCAATCCAGCCCGTTTCGCAGGCCGATGCCTTCTGCGGCCACCGGTGTCAGCACCGTCGGTGTCCCTTGGGCCAAGGCCGCGATCACCTTGCCTTTGATACCCGCCCCCGACAAAAGCGGTGCCACGAAAATCCGGTGCGGGTCATAGGCGTCTGACGTGTGTTCCACAAAACCTTTGACCAGCACCCGGTCACTGGCCAGGGCCTTCAACTCGTCCGAGATCCCGGCGCCGTAGATCGAAAAGGATACATCCGGCAAATCCGTCGCCAGCAGCGGCATCACGTCCCGCACGAACCACACGACCCCTTCAGCATTCGGCGGGTGGCGGTAATTTCCAAGAAAGGCCAACCCCTCACGGCCTTTGAACGGCGGGACATCCGGTGCCAGCTCCACCACCCAGGGCGCTTTGACCACCTGTGCCTGCCCTTCGGTGTGGGAGGTGATCACCGCGTGTTCCACCTCATTGTAAGACAGCACAAGATCGGCTTTGCACATGACGTCCAGCTCTTCGTCACGCACTTTGCGCACCTCAACCATCTTCTCGGGATCCTTGTCGGCCAAGGCCGCGCGCATTTCTCTCAGGAAATGCAGATCGGCATTGTTGAACAGGATCTTGGCCTCGGGCGCGACCTGACGGATCTTGTCAATCACGACCTGCCCGACGACGTAGCGGGTGATGTAGAACGCATCAAACTCGCGGCCGTGGGTTTCCAGGTAATCATCGGTGGACCGGTAGAACGGGCTTGAGACCACTTCGATCCCGAGGCGTTGCAACGCGTCTGTATAGCTGCCCATATGCACCATGTTCTTGGGCAGGAACGTGACCTTGTAGCCTAGCGACTGCACAATGCGCATTTCCTGGATCGCGGCATAAGACCCGGCATCCTGATCGGCCCGCGGCGTGGTGTGATCTATGAACAAGACGCGGCCGCGAATGCCGCGATCCTTTTCCAGATCCGGATTTTCCCCGAACGTGCCAAGCCCCTCAAACGCGGCTTGCCACTGCGCCTTGAACTTGGGGCGGTTCACCTCTTGCAGACTTTTGAATGCGGATGTGTCGGTGACGTCCGTGCCGCTGGTCATGCCCTCATAATGGTAAACGATCGAGGACGGTATGAAATACGTCGTGTAGCCTGCATCGCGAATTTTAAAGGCAAGGTCGGTGTCTTCGAAATACATCGGCTCCAGATAGGCAGACAGGCCACCCACCTCGTCCCAAATGGCCTTGGTGGTCATCAATGCAGCGCCAGAGACGTAATCAACCTGGCGCGCATAGCAAAAGCGCGGGTCCCAAGGATTGGAAAATTTCCCATAGTTCCACGGGTCGCCATTGTCCCAGACAATACCACCTGCCTCTTGCAACTGCCCATTGGGATACAGCAATTTCGACCCGACAAGACCGACATCCGCAAAGAGATCAAACCCATCGACGAGCGCGTCCAGCCAGCCCGCAGTGGGCTCCGTGTCATTGTTGAGCAGGACAACATAGTCACCCCGCGCAGCCGCCACGCCAGCGTTGCAGGCGCGAATAAAGCGCTGTGGCTCGGTGTGATGCAGCACGGTGATACCGCTGACCAGTTGATCCAAATGCGCCGTTTCATCTGACGAGGCGTCATCGACAACGATCACCTCGAAACTCACCTCATTATGGGCCAAAAGCAGCGCGCATAGGCACAGATAGGTCAGCTCCACCTTGTTATGCGCCGGCACGATGACAGACACGGTCGGGTCTTTGACTGTCTCAAATGCAAGCGGCTTAAGCGTGACATTCTCATGCCCGCCATCCAGCACCTCAAGCGCCCAGGCGATCTGTTCCAACTGGGCTGGATCCTTGGTGAACTTCAAATGCCGCTTCAACCCGTCATACCGCTGCACGGCCTGATGGCTCAGATAGGTCGGAAAAGGCGCTTTGCTTTCGCGCAGCATGTGATCTTGTGTGGTCAGCACACGAGGCAGCAAAATGACCTCTTGCAGATAGGTCCGCAGGCCCCACCCATCCTTGAGCGTCAGCATCCGTGCCTCGCCCGTCATCACCGACGCAGGCAGTGCGATCTGTTTGGCCTCACTGCGCATCGGCACATGCAGTGTCCGCGCACCATCCAGATAGATTGAGAAATCCATTTTCTGCTCGGCGACCAAAGCCAGACACTGACTTTCATCCATCGACAGCTCAATCGGGTTGGGAATCGCTGGCAGAATTTCGGCACGTCCGGCTGGGCTGATCAGCGAAACCGCGGCACTGGGCGGGATCTCCGCCATTGCCAGTTCGGCGAAAACGCAATCCCCCGCGTCTGTTGCCGGCCCGCGCAGCACTCGTTCCATCACGGCATGTCTGTTGAGCGGCAAGCCCGCCACTTTGGCGTCTGCGACAAAGATAAAGGGCGCGCCATCCTGTTCGCCATGAGACCACTTGTACTGCACACTCAGCCGAAGGCTGCGCGGTGTGGCAGAGGCCGGCACCTCGAAGGTCAGGTTGCAATAGCCTTTGCGCGCCTGCCCACCGAACTTTTGCGCATCAATGGGCCGTGACAGCGTCAGGGGGGGGCCATCCTCCCCCTCAATCGTGAGCACGGCATCGGCCACGCACCGGTGCAACGCAATCGACAGATCCACCTCAAAGGATGTCTTGCTCGCCGGGAGGTTCACAGGTGGCGCAAGGTCAATATCCGTCACCGAGCTCACCTCTTCGAGGCACAGCTGCAAGGTGTCATGGTCATCCAGCTTCCAGTCGCCCAACTGGTTGAGCATCGCCGTCACCTTGGTCGGCGCGCCCTCAACGCGGGGTGTTGCGCCCACATGGGTTGGGTTGAACACAAACTTGGACTGAAAGGTGGGCTTTGACGCGCCCACATTCGGCACCTCAGGCACAGGGCGACCCGCGTCTTGCGGGCGCTGGACCCCATATTCCCGGCCCAGGACGGACAGACGCAGATCTGGCGCGGCGTCAGCATTGGCCCAGATGTAAACGCCATCTGGCGCAAACAGCACGCGACCAATGTCAGCGGGGAGAGGGGGATGGTCCATAAAGTCTTCCGTACCAAAAGTCGCGTCGCACCTGACGTGCCGTTGCTAGCGGTTGTGCGATCCGATCGCACGCCCGGTATGCGTCTAAGCTCCTATGCGACACATCGTTTTCCATCAAGAGTTGCAGAGGGTTTTTTGCCCCATGACGTCAAGTATCGCACCCACGGGGCGTGGCGGCTAGGCAGGCCCGCTTTCGCAGGTTACCCTGTCACGCGCAACAGCAGGGCGGCACACCGCATGATCGATTGGGACGATGCGTTCGAAATCTCTGGCCACATTCCGGGCGCGCAGGACCTGCCGGATCACTGGGCGGCGCGGGCTGCGGGCTTTCGGGCAGCTTGGGCGCGCACATCGGATGTGCAGATTGATCTTGTCTATGGTCCGGAAGCGCGCCATCGCTTTGACCTCTTCGCACCACAAGGGGACAGTGCGGGGCTTTTTGTCTTCATTCATGGCGGGTACTGGCGGCGGTTTGACAAATCCTACTGGTCCCATCTTGCAGCGGGCGCACTGGCCCGCGGCTGGCATGTGGCCATGCCCAGCTATGTTCTGGCCCCGCAGGCACGCATCTCTGACATTCGGGCCGCCATCGCATCGGCCTTGGGCGCCGCTGGGGCGCGGGTGCACGGCCCCATTGTGATTGCAGGTCATTCAGCGGGCGGCCATTTGGCAGCCCGGATGATGTGCGACGGGGCTTTGGCGTCCGATCTAGGAAGCCGATTGGCCCGGGTGACATCCATCAGCGGCTTGCATGAGCTGGGCCCTTTATGCCTGACAAAGCTCAACGAGACCCTTCGCCTGTCCGAGGCCGAGGCCCGCGGCGAAAGTCCTGCTGCTTTGGCCCCTCTGACGCATGTCCCGTTCACCGCGTGGGTCGGCGCGCAGGAGCGGCCTGAGTTTTTGCGCCAGACGCGCGTGATCGAAGAGTGCTGGGCGCGCCACGGGGCAGATGTTCGCGCTGTGTATGATGCAGGCCATGACCATTTCACCGTGATCGAGGCCCTAGAGACCCCCGACAGCCCATTGATGCACGCAGTCCTCGGATGACCCTGCCGCGCAAGGATCTGTTTCACCTGCCGGACGGGGTGATCTATCTCGACGGCAATTCGCTTGGCCCGCTGCCTGTAGGCGTCGCCCAACGTGTCGCCACCACGGTGCGCGATGAATGGGGCACGGATCTGATCCGCGCCTGGAATGCGCGCGGATGGATGGATCAACCGCGGCGCATGGGCAACCGAATTGCCCGCTTGATTGGCGCGCCTGAGGGCAGCGTCATGGTGGGCGATACGTTGTCTTTGAAAGTGTTTCAGGCGTTGTCAGCCGCGCTCGACAGGGTGCCGGACCGGCGTGTGATCCTGTCTGACACTGGCAATTTTCCCTCTGACCTTTACATGGCCGATGGGCTGATCGCCTTGAAGGACCAAGGGCACCATCTGCGTGTCGTGGCGCCGGAAGCCGTCACCTCCGAACTGGATGAAACGGTGGCTGCCGTTTTGCTGACGCAGGTCGATTACCGGACAGGGGCGCGTCATGATCTGACCAAGATCACCCAGGCCACCCACGATGTCGGGGCGGTTATGGTCTGGGATTTGGCCCATAGCGCAGGAGCCATCGATGTGGATCTCACGGCCAGTGGCTGCGATTTTGCGGTGGGGTGCACGTATAAATACCTCAATGGCGGGCCGGGGGCGCCTGCCTTCATCTACGTTCGGCCCGATCTGGTGGACGCCGTCACGCCGGCCTTGTCCGGGTGGCTGGGCCATCAAGCTCCGTTTGATTTTGAGCGCGGCTATCAGCCCGCCAGGGGCGTTGACCGGATGCGCGTGGGCACGCCGCCTGTTGTGCAGATGGCGGCGCTGGACGCGGCTTTGGATGTTTGGGATAGCGTCAACCTGCCGGAACTTTGGGCCGCATCTGCCGCATTGTCAGAGCGGTTTATTGCACGGGTCGAAACGGCATGTCCTGCCCTGCGTCTGGTCAGCCCGCGCCACCCTGATCTCCGCGGAAGCCATGTGTCATTCGCCTTCGACCATGCCTATCCGACCATGCAGGCCTTGATCGACCAAGGCGTGATCGGCGATTTTCGCGCGCCCGACATCCTGCGGTTTGGCATCACCCCTTTGTATCTGGATGAGACCGATATCGACCGCGCAGTTGATACATTGCAAGGCGTTCTGGATCACAGGCTTTGGGACAGGCCAAGGTTTGCCACGCGCAAACCGGTGACCTAGGCGGATAGGCGTCGCCCTGTCCCGCTCAAAGGTCGATCCAATCTCCCTGTTCCTCGACATTTTCCTTAGGCGCGACCGGCCGGGCAGTGACCCGGTCACGAATGGCTGACAGGTAGACGCCTTTGGTCACGGCCTCTGCCTCCACGAAATCGGGCGGCGTACCCGCCTCTTCCGTGATCGTTGCCAGATTGCGCAGCAAAATATGCACGCAATCCGTGGATTGCCTCATCAAATCAACGTCTTGCGTCAATTCGAGCGGCAGCATGTCCAACGTGTCGGTGGCGGAAATCGCCTCCCCCATCGCCTCGTCAATGGCCAAAGCCTTGCGCGCGAGGATATCGACCTCGAAGGCGACGTTTTCAAGCGCGAGGTGCAACGCAATTGTATGTCCGGATCCTGCCATTACAGGGGCCCAACGACTCGTTCAATACACGACTTAAGATCCTGAGTTGAAAAGGGTTTCTTGAGGTAGTTGTTCATGCCCAACTGATTGCCTTGATCAATAATCTGTTGCGTGGCCGTGCCGGTGATCAAAATGAACCCGATTTTCTGGGTCGTCTTGTATTTTCTCAACCCCGCCAAAAGCTGCAGACCATTGGCGCCCGGCATGTTGAAGTCGGAAATCACCAGGTGAACGGGCTGCGCGGCCAGTCGTTTAAACGCAGACTCGCCATCGACACAGTAATCCACCTGCCGAATGCCAAGATCCTCCAGCGCCTGGATGATGAGACCCCGGCTGACTGACATGTCGTCGACAACCATCACTGTCAAACGGTCTTTCGTACTCATACTCCCCTCCTAATTTTTTCCATGTCCGTGTTCGCGTGCCTCATGGTCATATCCGCCTGTATTGTGTGATGCCCGCCGCCTCAAATTGAGCAGCACCTGGCCCGCTCAGACGTTCGGAATGACCGATAAACATCATGCCCCCGGGGCGCAGCACATCGGCAAAGCGCGGCCACAACGTGGCTTGTGTGGCATTGTCGAAGTAAATCATCACGTTACGGCAAAAGATCACGTCAAATGATCGTTGCATGGGCCAAGGCTCGATCAGGTTCAATTCCGCATAGGTGACAAGATCGCGGAGCCGCGCCGTCGCGCGAAACGTGCGGCCACCCTCGACAGGTTCAAAGAACTGGCCGCGCAAATCCTCAGCAACATTGTCGAGCGCTGCCGCCGGGTACGTCGCATGGCGCGCCGTCTGCAGACTGATAGGATCGAGATCTGTGCCCAGAATACGCACATCCAAATTGGGCGCCTCCGGGCAGATTTTCAGCATGGTCATGGCGATGCTCAGCGTCTCTTCGCCAGATGAACACCCCGCAGACCAGATCCGCACGCTCGCGCCGGATTTCGCTTTGGCCGCCAGCCCGGGCAACAGATTTTTGCGCAGGTCTTCAAAGTGATGAGGTTCCCGAAAAAAACGCGTTACGTTTGTGGTCAGAAGCGACGTCATTTTGCGCTGTTCGTCTCGACCTTCTTGGCTTTCCACAAAATCCAGATAGGCGTGGAAATCCGGAAAATTCAGAGATTTGACGCGCCGTCCCAGGCGAGACACGATCAAGTTGCTCTTTGTCTGGCTCAGTTTGATTCCACATGCCCTGCGCATAAGATCAGCCGTACGCGCAAACGCGGCATCATCCAGCCCGTAGGCCAGTGAGGTTTTCATATGATCTATCGCAGGTGCGCACGGTTCAGGCGGCATGTCGCCCCTCTTGCTCCAGGATGGTTCCCAGTTCGAGGCGCCGGATCATCTTGTCATCCTGGATCAAAACACCCGAGATGAACTGACGTACCGTTTCGTCAACGATGTCCGGGATGGGCTGCAACTCGCTCTCCGTGACGGTCAAAATGTCCGAGACCACCTCGGCCAAAAGTCCCACGGTCTGGTCAGCGACCACGGCAATGATGATGACGTGCCGCGCGCCCGGATCAGCTTCGCCAAAGCCCAATCGTTGCGACAGATCAATGACCGGTACGACCGAGCCGCGCAGGTTGATTACACCTTTCACATAAGGCTGCGCATGAGGCAGCGCCGTTGTGGAGGTCCACCCACGGATCTCACGAACCGAGGCCAGATCGAAACAGAAATCTTGTCCTGCGACGCGAAACGCCACAACTTCCAAGTCACGTTCTGCGCTTTCTAAAATTGCATCTTGCATGTCTAACCCGCCATTTTCATTGGTTTCTCGCCGGGACCACCTGATCCCAAATCGCGCATAATCGTGTCCGCATCGATGATCAGCGCAATGCGGCCATCGCCCAGGATTGTGGCTGCTGCCACGCCGCTGATCTGTTGGTAATTGGTCTCAAGACTTTTGATCACGACCTGGCGCTGATCCTGGATGGCATCCACCACCAGGGCGTATCGCGGGCCCTGATCAGACGCGATCAGCAAAAGCACGTGATCCTCCAAGGTCTCTGGCGCCCTGCGAAAGCCGAAAAAGGCCCCCAGGTCGACCACCGGCACAAGTTCGCCGCGGTTTCGCAACACAACGCTGTCGACACCCAACCGGTCCAGATCGGCCTCAGTCGGGCGCACGGTTTCCTGCACAGACGAGATCGGAACAACCATTGTTTCGCCGCCCACCTCGACCACCATACCTTCTAGAACAGCAAGCGTGAGAGGCAGGCTGATTGAAAACGTGGCCCCCTCGCCCGGTTCGGAATGGATCGCAACGCGCCCGCCCAGCTTTTGAATGGCGCTGCGCACAACGTCGAGCCCGACACCACGCCCCGAAAGTTCGGACACTTCCGTTTTTGATGAGAACCCCGGCATGAACAGCAGGTGATCAATCTCTGCCGGTGTCAGCGTATCACTTTCCTGGATCAAACCGCGTTCAATCGCCAGATTGCGAACCACCTCCCGGTTGATCCCGCCGCCGTCATCGACCACGTCGATCAGAACCCGGCCAGACCGATGAGCGGCGCTGAGCGTGATCGTCCCTTCTGCAGGTTTGCCGGCGGCTTTTCTGTCTTCTGGCGATTCCAAACCATGATCAATTGCGTTTCTGATCATATGGGTCAGGGGGTCGACGAGACGTTCGATGACCGTCTTATCCACCTCGGTGTAGTCCCCGATCGTCACAAAGCGCACGCGTTTGCCAGTGGCCGAACCCGCTTCGCGCACGATACGCGCCATGCGTTGGAACATCGGTTTCACAGGCTGGGCACGAATGGCCATCACGCCTTCCTGAATTTCGCTGGCAATCTGTTTGAGACTGTCCAATGCCGCCGAAACACCCGACCCCCGCGCAATGTCGAGTTCGTCAACCGATTGCGACAGCATGGCTTCCTTGATCACAAGTTCGCCCACGAGGTTAATCAGTTTGTCGATCCGCTCCAGGTCAACACGGATCGTGTTGGCCGATTTTGTTGTCTTTTCCGAAGCTTTGGCTGGGGGCGGCGCGTTCTGACCTGATGGGCTTGCGGGGGTCTCTTCGCTCCCCTGCCGCTCTTTTCCCTCGCCCAACTCGGACACGAGATCGCTGAGATCGGGCATCTCAATGGTGTCAGGCACCAGATCAGGCACCAAGGCCACGTCCTCTGCCGCTCCTTCGGTCGTTGGCAGCGCTTCGGCCACTGGTTCCGGCGCACTGATCTCAAGATCACAGCAGTCTTCAACAAACTCAAAGACATCGCGGATATCAGCTTCGCCGCGATCCGTGGTGACAGAAACCGTCCACAGAACCGCGCAATCCAACGCATTCAGGTCACTGAGCGGGGGCACATCGTCCAGACTTGCCTCAACCGTGACCTCGCCGATCCGGCGCAAGGCCGCGAAGAGGGCAGCGGGGTCATTGCCCGCGGCAAATAGATCAGCTTTTGCACGGAACGTGACCGTGTATGTCGCAGCCATGTCACTGTCTGTCGGGTCTGCATCCAGATCAAGCGTGACGGGGTTGAACTCAGGCGCATCGCCCTCTTCATCCAGGTCGCCCGTGATCTCCAACAGTCTCTCTTCAAGTTGGCCAGAGGCCTCCAAAGGGCTGTTGTCGCCGTTGCGTGCATTCGCAACCAGATCTGACAAGTTGTCACCACACATCCGAAACAGGTCGAGCATGTCATCGGTCAGATCCGCCTCACCGGACCGGATCGCGTCCATTGCGGTCTCAAATTTATGAGCAAAGTCAACAACCGCCTCCAGCCCAAACGCGCCGGCACCGCCCTTTATGGAATGCACGGCGCGAAAGACGCTGTTCACCGCCTCCGCGTCATGCGGATCATCGGCCATGGCATCCAGGCCGTCCTGCGTCATTTCAAGAAGCTCTTCACACTCCTCGAAAAAGCTGCTGCGAAAGTCTTCCTTATCCGAACCGCTCATGCCACTACCCCTTGCTCGCCACGCGCTCGATCGCCCAAAGCAGTTTTTCTTCATCGAATGGCTTAACGATCCAGCCGCTGGCGCCCGAGGCACGGGCGCGCGCCTTCATATCGTCACCCGATTCTGTGCTGAGAACGAGGATCGGCACCACGCGTTCGCGCTTGCGCTGACGTGCAGCCTCAATGAAGCCGAACCCGTCGAGCCGCGGCATATTGATATCGGTGATCACAACGTCCGGGTCACTGTCATCAAACCGTTTCAGCCCGTCTTCACCGTCTTCGGCTATGTCGACGTCAAAGCCCGCAGGACACAAGGTGGCCTTGAGCAAATTTCGCATGGTGCGCGAATCGTCGATGGCAAGGATACGCAGGCTCATGATGTCACCTGCCGGTCGGACAGCCCAAGATCTGCCTTTGCAATGCCAAGTGTCTCGGCCGCGTGAACCAGACCCTCCGAGGCATTCAGCACCTCGAACGTCGTATCATCCTGCTGCCACTGTTTTGTGGTCGATGCCAACACCTGAAGCCCAAGCGCACCGGCTGTTTTGACACGCTCTGCGTTCAGCTCAATAGGCTGACCGCGACGCGTGAGTAATTCCGCAGCGACCTGCGACACGGTTGTGCCGTCAAAATGCTCGGGCAGGTACAATTTGTCGTCTGGCATGCGCACTCCTCTATGTTCTCATCGTCACTTCGCAAGCGTCCTTCGGCCCCATGCCAGTGAGGAAACGCCCACAATCCTGGTCGAATGCTGGTCCCCCGAAAGCCAGGCCCAACCGCCCATCGCCGGACATGTCCGGCACCGGAACGGTCAAGATGGCACCCGCATCTGATTCCGCAGCCCGAACCTGATCCCAACAGGCAAATAATCCGTTAACCGGCGCCCTGTATCCCGAGGCCAATTCCCTAAAATTCAGAACACCCGTTTTCGGTTTGTTAAGTCGCAGCGACGTATGGCTTGGTTTCGTGTTCAAGCCCACATTCCGGAACCATCGTGGAACAATCGCAAATCAGCTCATGCATACTTGTGGTCCAGTCTGATCGCGCACGTACGGTGCAGATTATGACGATGTTGAGTGCCGCGCGTCCCAATGACCGGACGCGCCACGCTATGGACCTGACGGAGGCCTATAACCTGTCCGAAACCATGCAGCCTGATCTTGTGCTGTTGGATGAGGCGCATACCCGACTGTCGGGATTGCCCATGTTCTTGTCCTTACTGTCTGCGCTGGCGATTGACTGGGTCGTGATCGCCCAAAATGAAGGCCGTTTGGCCAAGATCCCGGATCGGCGTCAGGCCTCGCTTTCGGAACTGCCACGATTTTTAAAGCATGATTGGGGGCCGCGTGCGGCCTTGCGCCACCAGCTGATCAAGCGACCGGCCACACCCCCTTTGCCAAAACGCCCCAAAGCGCCGACCATTACACACCCCGACCGGCCCTCCAATACCGTGGTCATTGGGGCGTCAACAGGCGGCATCGAAGGGTTGATCCACATTCTGTCAAACTATCCTCCAAAGGCGCCACCGACCGTCATCGTTCAGCATATCAACCCGGTGTTTCTTCCGGGTCTGGCCGACCGATTGGACCGGCTCTGCGCGTCACGGGTGCGCCCGGCCGAACATGATGATCTCCTTCAGCCGGGTTTGGTTCTCTTGGCCCCGGGCGACACGCGGCATCTGCACATCTCGGACACCGGGCATCGCTGTCAATTCGTCTCAGGCGCGCCTCGAAATGGGCACCGCCCCTCTGTGGACATGCTGTTTTCCTCCGCGGCCGCGGCCTTGGGTCCGCGCTGTGTCGGGGTTTTGCTGTCGGGAATGGGCCGGGACGGCGCGGCGGGTCTGTTGGACATACGCGCCAAGGGTGGCTTTACGATCGCGCAGGACGAAGACACCAGCATTGTCTACGGCATGCCACGTGCCGCGGCGGATTGTGGTGCAGTTCAAGAACAACTGCCCATTTCGAAGATCAGCAACGCCGTGCTGAAAGCCGCGGCAACAAGCAGGCGAACCCCCCATGATGCTTAAACCCACGAAAAACATCTCGACGATCAAACAGGGGGAGTTTCGCGTGTCGCGCGCGCCTGAGGATGTGTTCGTCAGTGTTCTCGGCTCTTGCATCGCCACCTGTTTCTACGATCCGGTGGCGCGTCTTGGCGGCATGAACCATTTTTTGCTGCCCGGTCATGATCCCGGCGCCAGCCGAGAGGTCAAATACGGGGCCCATGCGATGGAACAGCTGGTCAACGCGATGCTGCGGGCCGGGGCCAGCCGCGACCGTTTGGAAGTTGGCCTCTATGGGGGGGCGAAAGTCATCAAAAGCGGGGGCAATATCGGGGCCAACAACGCCTTGTTTGCAAGGGATTTTGTCAAACAGGAAGGGTTTCGCCTGATCCATATCGATGTTGGTGGCGTCTACGGCCGTCGCCTGCGGTTTGAACCCGCGCTTGGCCGTGCAAGCAGTGATATTTTACGCGACGCAACGGTCTTGCCCCAAGAAACCCATACCCCGCAAACACCCCGCCCGACCGGAAGCATCGAGTTGTTCTGAAATTCCGTGTCCACGTTCGATATTGGGCGGCGCGTGGCAACCGCTTCTTAAACTATTGCTGCCTATTTAGGGCCAAATTGGACCTCACATGCTCGCTGCAGGAAGGATGACCCCATGTTGCGTACTGCGACACTGAATTTCAAAGTTGTGTTGACCACGATGATTACGGTTCTGGTCTCGATGATCGTTTTCGCCCTGATCATGGGCATGTTCAAACGCACGGCTCTGGAAAACGGAAAAGAGTTTGAAACCTCTGTCGGCATCAATGTGTTGAGCGGCGAATTGATCAGCACGGCCCAACAAAGTCCGGACTATTCCGTACCAAAGGCGGTTTTGGACACGGATGGGTCTGTTGATGCTCTCATTTGGGATGCAATTCCGACCAGTGGGTTCCAAAGTATTGTCGAACGCGCGTCGCAGCAGGCCCAGGTTGACGTATCTGTTTTGACCTTCGATGCGGGGGCCAACTCTTTCTCGCGGGTGTTCACCTCGCTTCCGGGCGGACCGTCCGGGGCCGTATCTGCGGAAACTGTTCAAAGCATCAACACTGATATTCTTGATGAAGTAGAGGGCTTTACCGGCAGTTTTTTGGAAAGTGGCACGAACTACACGGCCAATTGGGTCCCAATTTATGATGAAGCGGGATCTGTTATCGGCGCGCTTGAAGCCGGGATTGGAAACGCTTTGGTGAATGCGCAAATGCGATCCTTTATGATGACGGCCATCGCCGTGATCGCGGTTTTGAACATTCTCATTGCCGGTACGGTTTGGTTTGTTCTGCGCCGCGTCTTGAAACCGGTCAGCGATCTAAAGGGGGCGATGGTTTCAATGGCCGAAGGGCACTATGACCTCGAAATCCCGCATACGACGTTCCACGATGTGATCGGGGATATGGCCCGAACCTTGCAGGAATTCTGTAACAGCCTGTCGCAGACCCAAGCGCTTCAGGCAGAACAGGAACGCAACCTCAAAGAGCTTGCCGCTCACCGCTCAGAGCAAGATGTCTTTGCCGTGCAACGACGCGTTGTTGACGAGATTGGCAGCGGTCTGGAACGGCTGGCGCAGGGGGACTTGACGCAAAGCATCGACAGCCCCCCCTCAAACCCATTCCCCGAAGACTACGAAGGGCTGCGCCAAAGCTACAACGCAGTCATCGAAGAGCTTGGCCGCACGATCGCCGAAATGCACGACGCTGTGGAGGCCGTGGAAACGGGGGCCAGCGAAATGCATCAGGCCTCTGACGATCTGGCCTCTCGCGCGGAAACGCAGGCTGCAACGCTTGAGGAATCCGCGGCGGCGTTGAACGAATTGACCGAAAGCGTCAAAAGCACCAGTGACCGTGCGGACCAGGCCGAAACCGCGGGGCGCGAAAACCGCGAGCAGGCAGAAAGTGGCGCAGAGGTTGTGCGCGACGCGATGGACGCGATGAACCTGATTGAAACCAGCAGTGAGAACGTCCGGCGCATCATCGGCGTGATCGACGACATTGCGTTCCAGACCAACCTTCTGGCCCTCAATGCCGGGGTGGAGGCCGCCCGAGCAGGGGAAGCTGGCAAAGGTTTTGCCGTGGTCGCGTCCGAAGTGCGGTCCCTGGCGCAACGGGCCTCAGAATCAGCCACTGAGATCAACCAGTTGATCACAGACAGCGCGACACAGGTCACCCAGGGCAGCAAATTGGTGAAAAACACGGGCGAGCGGCTGGAAATGATCTTGAAAAACACAGTTGAGATGCAATCGGTCATGTCGGATATCGCGGCGGCCGCGCGCGAACAAGCCTTGGGGATCGACGAGGTCAACAATGGTGTGACGCAGCTTGATCTCGTCACGCAGCAAAACGCGGCGGCCGCGGAACAGGTCAACGCCTCGTCCACGGCGCTCAACCAAAAATCGTCCGTGCTGTCCTCCAACCTGACCCGCTTCAAGACCAAACAATCGGGTGCGACAATCCAAATGCCGTCCTTTTCACGCAACCACACGTCGGAACAAGTAAATTTCGATGCTCAGCCCAGGCCCGTCGATCAGACCGATCTGGACGCGTTCCAAAACGATGAGGACCTGAGAATGGCTGAGTTTCGCGGGTTCTAGAGCGCGGGCACGTTTGCTGACCGAAAGGTCAGGCAAACGTGCTTGCCGCCGGCCTCTTCGGTGAGGCGCACTTCGGTCAGGGTTCGGTAAGAGACAGGGCGAGCGCGCAGCAAAAACCCGCGTGCTCAGGTCGACCGAGTGTCTGATTACGAACCGGCAGCTTTTCCGGTCAGTTTCGCCAAAGCGCCGGTCATCATGTCCAGATACTTGGCATCTTGGCCAATCCCACCCAAATCCTCAAACATCGCACGGGGGTCTTCATAGGCAAGCCAGACTTGCCCGGCACCATCGCGATACACCAACACCTTGAGCGGCAAAAAGAGACCCGCCATTGGGTCATCTTGCATCGCGGGCGTGCCCAATTTGGGATTGCCAAAAATCAAAAGCTGCGATGGCGCAAGGTCCAGGCCAACTTTCTCAGCGCCGCCCGCGTGATCCACTCTGGCAAAAACAGTGGCGCCCGCGCCGGTCACAGCAGCTTCCAGGGCATCCATGGTCGCGGCAACATCGCCGCTGGCCTGTACTTTGATCAAGTCGTCGTTCTTGGCCCAGCCCGGCAGGGCAAATGCGATCACCGCAAGAATGGCACCGATGCGAAACATGTTTGGTCCTCCTTTGACCGATATCTTTGCCACCATCCTCTGGCATGTCGCACCGTTTGCCCATAAAAATCCGCGTGACCATTGAAGAACAGCGGCTCGGACGGCGCATAGATGCTCAAAACCCGGATCATACCCTGCCTCGACGTCGCGGATGGGCGCGTCGTCAAAGGGGTAAACTTTGTCAATCTGCGCGACGCGGGTGACCCCGTGGATGCCGCACGGGCCTATGACGCCGCCGGTGCCGATGAACTCTGCTTTCTTGACATCCATGCCACCCATGAAAACCGTGGCACGATGTTTGACGTTGTGCGTCGCACCGCCGAGGCCTGTTACATTCCCCTCACCGTTGGGGGCGGCGTGCGCACCCATGAAGATGTTCGCGACCTTCTTCTGGCAGGTGCCGACAAGGTCAGCTTCAATTCCGCGGCGGTGGCCAACCCAGACGTGGTGGTTGAGGCGGCCGCGCGCTTTGGCAGCCAATGCATTGTGGTGGCCATCGACGCCAAAACCGTCAGCCCAGGCAAATGGGAGATTTTCACCCATGGCGGCCGCAAATCTACCGGCATTGACGCGGTGGAATTTGCCCAAAGCGTGGCCCAAAAAGGCGCGGGCGAGATCCTGCTCACATCCATGGATCGCGACGGAACGCGCGCAGGCTTTAACCTGCCGCTGACGCGCGCCATCTCGGATGCTGTGCCCATCCCGGTGATTGCATCGGGCGGCGTTGGCACGCTGGATCACCTCGTCGATGGCGTCACGAAAGGCGGTGCGTCCGCGGTGCTGGCGGCCTCGATCTTTCATTTTGGCGATTTCACGATCTCGCAGGCCAAGGCGCATATGGCCGCCGCTGGTATCCCAATGAGGATGGGCGCATGACATTGGACGACCTCGAAACCATCATTAGGTCTCGCGCCCAAGCCTCATCTGATGAAAGCTGGACCGCCAAACTCTTGTCCAAGGGCCCCGAAAAGGTGGCAGAAAAATTTGGAGAAGAGGCGATCGAATGCCTGATTGAAGCCGTGCGCGGCGACAAGGAGCGTTTGACCTCCGAGGCGGCCGATGTCCTTTATCATCTGCTGGTCATGCTTCATGCGCGCGGCGTTTCCATCCATGCTGTTCTGGCAGAACTGGACCGCCGTCAAACGCAATCTGGTCTAGCTGAAAAGTCATCTCGCCCGCCTCAGACCTGAGCAACATCGGGGAAGGCCCCAAGGACGCGACACGCCAACAAACGAAATCAGGGTGGATTTCGTCCTGTTTGTGTTCAATACTCGCTGCAACCGCAAAAAAAAAGCGCCCAGAGCAATGTCTGGGCGCCAGTCGCGGAACGAGGGACAGTGAAGGGGTTCGCCGGTGTTCCGTACCGGCGTCCCTGATGATTAAATAGGTCTTAATTTCAGAATAAAAAGGTCATGTAATACAGCTGTGATCAGCAAATGTGACCGATCGCGGATCAGTCGAAAATATCCTCAATTTCATCAAAGATATCTTCGAGCACGCGCCGGAACATCGGCTTGCGCTTCTTTTTCTTGCGCGATTTTTTTGCGGTGAAGGCCAAAGCCGCCTGCCCCACCAAGCCCGCGCCAGCCGCCGCATGGGCGGCATAGCTCACCTTTGGTTTCGAGGGCTTTTTTTGTTTTTTATCAGGGCTCTGCGGCATGAACTTCATATCGTGAAGCGGCGCACCGCAAGCAGAACAGGTCAACTCATGTCGCGTCTCATCGAGCACCAGAACAGCGCGTGTCCCACAGTAGCAGCACGTGGCGATTTTTTTGCCCATGTCCGGCGCACTCCTTTGACCTCTCTTCAATAAAAGCCACAATCACCGCGCTTCAAGGGCCTGTCCTCAGCGGCGGCACGCATAAAGCGCAACTGCCGCAGCGTTTGACACGTTCAGCGAACCAAATCCGCCGTCAAAAGGGATGCGCACCAATTGATCCACCACATCCCGCGTCTTGGGTCGAAGGCCCGGCCCTTCTGCCCCAAAGACAAGCGCCACGGGTCGGTCCCCCATTTCAGACAGCGCTGATTCGAGTGTTGTTTCGGCCTCTCCGGCGAAACCCAGCACAAAATAGCCCATCGCCTGCAGGTCAGAAATGGCCTGCGCCAGGTTGCGCACACGCAGATAGGGTTGGCGTTCCAACGCCCCGCTTGCGGATTTTGCCAAAGCCCCCGTTTCCGGGGCGGCGTGATGGCGCGGGGCCACAACAGCGGAGGCGCCAAAGACCTCCGCAGAGCGCAAAATGGCACCCACATTATGCGGATCCGTCACCCGATCCAGCAGGACCGTGCGCAACGGCGCGGTGCCTTGCAGACAGGCATCTTCAAGCCGTCCCCAATCCAGAGGCCGCACTTCGAGGGCCGCCCCCTGATGCACCGATTGCGCGTCAATGGGCGCATCAAACTTGCGGGGTTCCACCACCTCTGCCTCAAGACCGGCCGCAGCAATCGCATCTGAGAGCTTCACTGCGGCATTCTGGGTCACCATAAGGCGCAGTTTTTCACGCTTGGGATTGAGCAATGCGTCCCGCACCGCGTGCAAGCCGAACAGCCAAACCGTCTCAGCCGAGGCCGCTTTCTTGGCCTGTTCTTTGGCCACCACCCATTTCGGTTTTTTCGCTGCCACGCGCGCCCCGCCCCTGTCATCCCAAAGAGCGGGCACCATGCGTCGCCCGCGCGCTAAGGTCCAGTGATTTTCACGCATGTACTTTCGGGTTGACGGGTGTTGGCGCGGCTTCTAGTAACACGCCTCAGTGGGCGACAGGCCGCAAGGTGTGGCAGGGGACTGTAACTCCCTCGCGGAGACGCACGCTTGGTTCGATTCCAAGGTCGCCCACCAACACACTTTCGGAAGAAAGGGTGGGCAAGCTATCCAAGAAAAACCATCGCAAGCGGCAGTCGTTTCATAGAAACGATGAGAGCGGTCTACGCAGGGGCCTCTTCCCCCCTCTCCGGTGCGCCAAAGAGCGCCCGATCGAGCGATAGCGGCCCGGCCCCACGGAAGACCAAATAGAGCAGCACAAACACCCAAAACGCGCGTTGGTCCAGGATGGCGGCATCAGACAGGTTGTCAAACCACGCCCCCGCCGCGGCACCATGACCCACCATGTCGGTCACGCTTTGCAACACCACAAAAGTGATCATGCCAAAGGCCGCCGCGCGGGTGAACAGCCCCACAACGATCAGCGTAGGCAGGATGAACTCTGCCCAGGTCCCGGCCAGTGTCACAAGTTTCTGGAACCCGCTGGCCTGTGTGATGTCATAGCTCACAGCCTCAGCCCCTTTTGGGAAAATCTGTGCGAAGGCATTGAAACTGGGCGAAAACAGGCTGGCAAATCCGTCTGGCACTTTGGTCAGCCCGGAGTTGATGAAATACATGAACAGCACCGCCGCAAAGACAAACCGCGCCAGCGTCGTCATCACAGGCACGGTCAGGGGTTCGGCCCACGCGAATGCCGCCTCGGGCAGATAAAGGGGTGAATTTTTCATGATGGATCTCCGATGTCGAGAATGGCGGCGTTGCTGATGAGACAGGTCAGGGTTGGGGTCAAATCGAACCCGTCCACCTCACCCATGGCGTGCTCCAAGGCGGTGCCAAGCGGCTCCCCCCGCGCGAGCCCCGCCACAAAAGCGCCCCCACCCGGAGGGAGCAAAAGCGGCTGAGGATCCAGATCAGGGCGCACGACCAACACATCCTGTGCGGCCATCTCCGGCTTTGGCGCGCCCTCTTCGCGGTTGAACCGCAAGATCGCGTGAATGGGCCAGCCTGAGCGTACCAAGCGCAGGGAGGGCACCAGTGTCAGACGCGCCCGCATCAGCGCCTCAGGGCTCACCGCGCCCAGTGCTGCGGGATCCAGAGGCGCCGCATCCGCCGCGTGATAGCTTTCGCGCAACGCGATTTCCAACCGCGCGACATCTGGCAGGTACTGGATCCCCTGCACCGGGCCATATCCCGTCAAAAAGGCAGGCAATTCAGCACCATAGAACATCATGAGGGGCGAGGACGGGGGATGCGCACGGACAAAATCACCCGCCAGCAATTTGAAATTCGCCTGCCCCACGAGCTTGGTCACGACGGGGAAAGACGCTTCCAACGCCTCCGTCAGCGACACGATGACATTGTTACGATAGACGTCAAACCGACGCCCTGCAGGCCGCCCCTGTCCATCGCTCAACCCATCGGGGCGTGGCGATGAGGGATCAAAGATCGCGCCCGCAAAGCTGGACTGGGTGGTGGTCATGACGGATCAAACGTGTTCGGGCTGAAGATACGCTGCCGCGCGCACGGCCTCAGCGCGCAGCACAGGCCAGTCGGGCACATCATTGTCCCATTCGATCAAGGTCGGGCGCGGACCGGATTTTGCAATTGTATAGGCATAGAGCGCCCAAACCGGATCAGCGACCTCGCGACCATGGCTGTCAATCAACAACGGCGCGCCGTGATCATCTTCGTCCTCATCATGCCCGCCAAGATGCATCTCGCCCACATGCTCCATCGGGAAGGCATCAATATAGTTCTGCGCGTCCATGTTCAGGTTGGTGGCGGAGATGAACACGTTGTTGACATCCAGCAACAGGCCGCAACCCGTCCGCTTGGCCAAGGCACGCAAAAACTCTGTTTCAGAGAGGGTGCTTTCCTCGAAGGCCAGATAGGACGATGGGTTTTCCAGCAGCATGCGCCGCCCCACAACCTCTTGCACCTCGTCAATGTGATCTGCCACCCGGTTCAGCGTCGCCTCGGTGTAGGGCAAGGGCAAAAGATCATTCATGAACCCGGTATCATGGGTCGACCACGCCAAATGCTCTGAAAAGCTCGCAGGTTTTACCCAAGCGCATAGCGATTTCAGCCGCGCCAGATGTTCAGGGTCGAGCCGCCCTTCCGCGCCGATGGACAGGCCAACGCCATGCACGGAAATTGGGAAAATCTCTGCCAGGTGGCGCAACTGCGCAATCGGTCGCCCGCCCGCCCCCATGTAATTTTCGGCGTGCACTTCGAGCCAGGCCACCGGGCCCGGTTCCTCCAGGAGCGCAGAGAAATGACCCGCCTTGTAGCCCACGCCGGGGGCATCTGGCAGATCCGTATGACGGCTGTTCTGGTCGTCAAGCATCTCAGACCTCGTGAAAGGGTGATCTGGCCCCGCTGGATCGCGGGACCAGATGAATACTTTAGGCTGGCAGGTCGCGGGTCAGCTCTTCCAAAGAGCCCTCGCGCGCAGTGCCATCTGCCATCGCGGGCAGTTCGATCTCAGCACAAGTGCCGGCGTCCACCAACGTCCAGGCGTTGCCTTGGTAATCAACAGTGGATGTGCCCGCGCAGGTCGTTCCAGCGCCCGCGGCGCAATCGTTTTCGCCCGCCAGAGACACGCCGAAGCACTTCTCTTTGGCCTGGGCGTGCACGCCGGTGGTCATGGATGCGGTCAATGCGGCTGCAACAGCGCCGGCGACGGCAAGGCTTTTGGGGTCTATCGCCATGTTGGGTTCCTCTCTTCGATAAACACGTTGGATCTGGGCCACGCGAGTTCGTGACCTCATGATACTAAAGGGTTTGGGTCTCTTACATCCAGATACCTGTCTTAAATATAACAGGAATGTCAGACCCTGTGACCCTTGCTCTTTGTCGCGCACGCGGTTCGCCGTGCATCCTCACAATTTTGGCCTGCGCGATCACAGGTCAGTTAGGCCCCTATCTTTGCGAGCGGCGCCTTGTCATATCGGGCGGGTACTCATCAACCGACGCAGGGAGCGCACTTATGAAATTTCTGACCACCACCGCCGCATTCGCCATGCTCGCTGGAGCTGCATTCGCCGGCCCGCAATACATTGATGAAACAGGCTATGCCGTCTCCGGTTATGATGTTGTGGCCTATTTTGACATCGACCAGGCCGCCGTGGGAGAGGCCCAACCCGAAGGCGTGAAAGGTCGCGCAGACATCACCGCCGAATATAACGGGGCAACTTTTGCCTTTTCGTCAGAAGAAAATCGCGATGCGTTTCTGGCTGATCCAGCCCGCTTTGCCCCCCAGTACGATGGTCACTGCGCCTATGGCGTGTCCAAAGGCGGCAAGGTGCCGGGCAACCCGAACCTCTGGCGCGTCGTGGATGATAAGCTGTACCTGAACATCAACACCGCCGTCGTGGGCTTCTGGGAAGAAGACATCCCCGGAAACATCACATTGGCTGAGGGCAACTGGGACGGCATCGAAGCCAAAGACGCCTCCACCAACACGATCCCCAAATTCACCTCTGCTGCGCCGCTGCAAAACTAAGCGGGCATCCGGGTCATGACGCCGCCCTCTGACACCTGCTCAGAGGGCGGTTTTTTTGTGCCCATTTTTGTGCCCTGAGGCTGACAGCGATCCCTTGCTGCCTCTGGCGAAACGCTTTAGCTCAGGATGCAAACGACAAGGCAACGCCCCGATGACACCAGATCAAGTCGCAGACCGCCTGCGCCGTATCCCAAGTGAGACCTCCTTGGCCGACCGGATCGCGCTTTTCGATCTGGCCGCAACGCATTTCCGCGGTGAGGGCATGATCTATGACATTGGCACCGCCGCGGGCGGATCGACCTGTTGCCTCGGCGCGGGCCTGGCGGCCAATGCGATGTCAGAGGCCGATAAGCGCCACAAAATCTTGGGCTTTGACCTCTTCGCGGGCTACTCAATCCACGCGTTTCGCAATTCCAAACCCGTCAAGGCCATGATTGAGGCGCGCGGCAAACCGTTTGAAACAGATCTTGAGATGTTTGAGGCGATCAACGCGGAATATCTCGACTATATCAAACCGGTGCAGCTCAATCTTGTGACGGGCTTTGCGGATTATGCGCGTCCAGGCGGGCTTGAGATTGCCCATATTGACGCCGCCAAATCCCTTGAGCTGTGGAACGCGATCCTTGCCGTCATTGCGCAAAGCGTGATGCCCGGGCACACCATCCTCGTGTTTCAGGATTTCGAACGCTGCCGCCTGCCCTGGCAATGGATGTTTGTGGCTGACATGTTGCAATCCGGGGCGGCGGATTGGGTGGGGCAGTATGATGGTGGCACCGTGCATCTCAAACTGACGCACGCTATCCCGCAATCTGTCTATGACCGCTCCATCGGCTTTCAATACACGCGGCAAGACGCGCTCAGCCATTTCGCATTTCTGCGCGATTGGATCGCCTCTGATCCGGCGCGTGTCGAGGTGTTTCGCGGCCGGTTTGATGACATCGCCACCTGTGTCTTGGCGTACATCCACAAGGAATTCGGTGATGTATCCGAGGCGCGCACGGCCTTTGACGCGCTCACGCCGCAATTTTTGCAGAGCGAGCCGATCTACAAAAACGAATTGACAAAGTTTCTGGGCTGAGACCCTAACGCTTGTGCTTGGGCTTCCACGTGTCCAGCCAGGCCCGCACGCGCCCGCGCCGCTTTGACACCGCATCGCCCGCGGCGTCCCACCCTTCGCCGATATCTTCCATCACCGGGTCGATCCGCCCTGCGCGGAACCGCCGCCAGAGCGCCCGAATGGCCAGCAAAAGCGCCACAAACCCCGCGATGATCCCAATGTTGAGCCACGGAACACCGGTGGAGGCGTCGGGCCCCGCAACCTCTCGCACCGCAAACGCATTGGGGAAGATCGACAGAAACTCATTGCGCCAGCCATAATGCCGGATCGCCACCCATTTTGGCGCCTCAACGGTTGATTTCAGGTCTGACGCCTCAGCCTGCAAATTCGACGTGTCGAACTTAAAGTACGGCGGCCAGCCCCATCCGGTGTCTTCATTGCGATAGACCATCACCCGCCCATCGGTGCGCACGGTCTGAATGAAGAACACATCGCGGTTGCTGAGCGTCTCATCATTGCCCACATCTGGCGCGGCCCAGAAAATCGAGTTCTCCCCAAAATCGATCCGTTTTTCGTAGGTGTCCGTGACCCGTGCAATATCGGTCTGCGGCAGCGTGTAATGGAAAAACGCAATGGCCAGCAGCAAGAGCGCCACCCGGATGATCCATTTCACATACACCATGGCCCGTAACCTTCAGTGAAAATTGGTAAAATAGATGATCACCGCAATGATCACGACCGGCACCACATAGACGCCCCAGATCAGCTTGCGTCTGAGCGAGCCCTCATATTCCTTCAGCCCCGCATCGATATAGGCGTCGCGGTCGCCGGGGCGTCCGGCCTCTTCATACCATTCCTCCAGCTTGCCCTTTCGGACCGACCGGGAATACAGCGACAAACAGAAATAGATGATCGTGAGCACCACAAAGCCGATCACCACCAATCGCGCCAATGCCGCCATGCGTTACCGTCCCCTTACCGGGCCCCACGGGCCAACCAGATCCACCAGCTTGTCGATCTCGGATTTTTCTTCCGCCACCATTGCCGGTTCATGGCCAAAGAGTGCCTCGCGCGCGCCCAGTTTGTCCACCTGATATTCGCGCGTCAAATAGCTCACCACGTAGTCTTTCTTGGTGTCTGCCCAGGTCATGTAATGGGTGTAGAAGAGTTCCTTGTGACAGATAAACATCTGCCGGAAATCCTTGGGCGCCAGCTCTGAAAGCAGCATATTCACCAGATCCGCATCCTTATGATCCGCCGCGCGGAGCGTGTAGAAATAGGCCGGACTGTCGGCCGTGATCGTGGGCCACGGCCCGTTATTCTCCGCCCAGTTCACCAATGCTGCTAAGAGGTGAAACTCCTCCGGCAACCTGTCCGCATGGGCCCGCGCCAGCCGCCGCATATCCGATTTGGACCGCCCGGTCAGCGCAACCCCTTCGCCCGCCAGCGCGTTTACCAGGATAAAATCCATCTTCTGGCGCAGCACCGCCGCGGCATCAATTCCCCGCGCCTTTACAATGGGTTCCACCAATCCGTTCACGTCCAGGAAATTGGCCACCTGATTGCGATTGCTCAGATCGAACACGTATTCGACCGGCACTTCGCCCAGCTCCGCCTTGTCGCCCACCGCAATCACACCGGGCAGTTCGAGATCTTGGAACACGTAAAGCCCGCC
>JBCCDT010000029.1:0-35628 GCA_039030635.1 Pseudomonadota bacterium | reverse complement strand
GGACTCAAACGCCACGAGATCGGCGCGTCCAACTACTTCCCTTGCATCCACCTCCAGCCGTTCTACCGCGAAACGTTCGGCTTCACCAAGGGCGATTTCCCCATCGCCGAATCGTGACCTGGCAGCGCGCCACCCGCGAAGGGGCCAAGCCCGTGGCGGAGGCCACAGCGCGGATTTCGCGGCTGGAAGGCATGGAGGGTCACGCCCGCACCGCCGATATTCGCCTCAAGAAATACTTCCCCGATGAGGAATTCGACCTGACCGGCGAAGAATAATGCCGGGCGCAGATGGGCTTTTCGATCTGACAGGCCGGGTGGCCTGCGTCACCGGGGCCAGCTCCGGCCTGGGCCGCCGCGCCGCTGACATTCTGATCCGCGCCGGGGCGCAGGTCGTGGGTGTCGCACGCCGGGCCGAGGTGTTGAAGGCGTGGACCCAAGAGAATGCAGGCCGCGCCGCCGCTGTCGCCCAAGACGTGGCTGATCTCGACAGAATGGGCGATCTGGCCAGCGCCGTCTCTGATCCGTTCGGCGCGCCTGACATCCTCGTCACCGCGGCGGGCATCAACACACGCGAGGCCGCCGGTGATGTCACGCTGGATGGCTGGACCACGACGCTCAATCTCAACCTCGCCGCGCCGTTCTTTCTGGCCCAGGAACTTGCGCCTGCGATGAAGGCCAAAGGCTGGGGCCGCATCCTCAATTTCGCCTCGCTTCAGACCACGCGCGCCTTTCCCGGCGGGCTGGCCTATGGCGCGTCCAAGGGCGGCATCGCGCAACTGACCCGCGCCATGGCCGAGGCCTGGTCGCCCCACGGGATCACCGCCAACGCCATCGGGCCGGGGTTTTTCAAAACCGAACTGACCGGCCCGGTCTTTGACGATCCCGAGCGCGCCGCCCGCAACGCCGCGGCCACCTGCATCGGACGCAACGGCGAAATGGAGGACCTCGATGGTCCGGTGCTGTTCTTTTGCTCGGACGCCTCGGCCTATGTCACCGGTCAGGTCCTGATGGTCGATGGAGGCTACACCGCCAAATGAAAGCGCTTGTTTATACCGGCCCAGAGGCCCTTAGCTTCCAAGAGGCTTCTGATCCGACGCCCGCACCGGGGGAACAGCTTATCCGCATTGAGCGGGTGGGCATTTGCGGCTCTGACATGCATGCCTATCTTGGCCATGATGAGCGTCGCCCCGCGCCGTTGATCCTGGGCCACGAGGCGGCGGGTGTGATCGTGGGGGGCGCGCGCGACGGCGAACGCGTGACCGTCAATCCGCTGGTCACCAACCCCGACAGCTGGGCCTGCCAAGAGGGTCGCGACAACCTCTGCCCGGATCGCCAAATCATTTCCATGCCCCCGCGAGAGGGCGCTTTCGCGCAGTTCCTCACCATGCCGGAAGCCAATCTCGTCACCATTCCCGACCACGCCGCGACGGAGCATGCAGCCCTGGCCGAACCCATCGCCTGTGGCTGGCACGCCGTGCGTCTGGCCAAACGCGCGCTCCATGATGGCGGCGCGGGCACCCGTGCTTTGGTGATCGGCGGCGGCGCCATCGGCCTTGGCGCCGCGCTGAGCCTCGTCGCCCAAGGCGTCTCGGACGTGACACTGCTTGAGCCCAATGCCGCGCGGCGGGCTGCCATCGCCCAGAGCGCCGATTTCCCGCTGTTGGACCTGCCCGATTTGGCGCAGGCCGGGCTTTTTGATCTGGTGATCGACGGTGTGGGGTTTGAGGCCACCCGCGCGAGTGCCTCTGCCACGGTCAAACCCGGCGGCGTGATTATGCATATCGGCCTCGGCGAAAGCACGGGCGGTTTGGATATCCGCCGCATGACGCTGCAAGAGATCACCTTCATCGGCACCTACACCTACACCGCGCAGGATTTCCGCGACACCGCGCAGGCGATCTTTGATGGCCGTCTTGGCCCGCTCGATTGGACCCAAACCCGCGCGCTGTCCGAGGGGGCAGGGGCCTTTTCTGACATCCGCACCGGACAGGTCGCCGCGCCCAAGGTTCTGCTCGACCCATTTGCCTGAGAATTCTGCCTCCGGCGGGAGTATTTATGGCAAGATGAAATCCTGGACCCTGTCCTCTGTTTCATCTTGCCAGAAATACTCCGGGGGGGTGATCGCCGTCTTGCAAACGCGAGGAGCGCAGGTGCGGGCCAGCCCTCGCCTACTTCCCCGCTTTAGTGCGATACATCTCTTTCTTGCGGTGCCGCGCCTCTTTCGTGCCCACACTGGTGCCGTCGTGATAGGTGCCAAACCACCGATCAAACGGGATCTCGGACGTGCCGTAGTTGCACTCAAAATACCGGTGATGCAGCTGGTGAAAGAAATCGCCCGCCTTGGTGGATTGGCTTTCATTCGGGATGATCCGCTCAAACCCGGAGTGCGAGAAGATCGGTGTCGTCTGCTGGAAATAGATGTGGAACATCAGGTGCAGCGGATGCGAGGGCACCACCAGGTGGATGACATACGTGGTGAAGTAGAGACAGTTTTCATACCAGTGGTTTGAGATGCCCGACCATGGCCCCACATTGATGTTGCGGTGATGGACCGCGTGGATGTGGCGGTAAAGCTTGGGGTGATGTTCCAACCGGTGCACCCAGTAAAAATGCAGCCCGCTCCACATCGGGATCACCGCCATCCAGATCACGAACCACACGGGCGAGGCGGCCCATGTCACCGTCGGCACATAGCCGTTCGCCATCGCCCAGAAGATCCCCCATTGATAGACGGTGGCCACCGTCATCGCGCTGCCCAGCGTCCACCAGATATTGTCCCAAACCTGGCTGTTGAAGGTGAAAAGCGAATTGTCACGCGCCAGATCGCGGGCCTCGAACTTGGTCTGCATCCCTTGGCCGCGCCGCATGTAAAGCCACCAGTGCAGCCCGCCTGCGATCACCGTTTGTGGCACCATGTTCAGCAACCAGATGGTGACCATCCAGCCAAACTGAAACGTCACCATCGCCTCCAGCGGGGGCAGAAACAGCGCATAGGCCAGCACCGCAATCGCAAAGGCGATGCTCACCGAGGTGATCTGCAACCACGCGCCCCTGTACCACCGCAGCACCGCCGATGGCCGTGGGGGCCATTGGAACAGCGGGTTGAGCGCCACGCGCCCCGGCGGCCTGTGATGCCACTTGGCGTCTTCAGGATCCTTCAGCGCGTCATCGAAAGCAGCATCTGACATCTTTAAGCCCTCCTCAGGCGCCCATCAGGACGCGTAATCTGAGCCTTCGTCGTCCAAGATCATCTTCAGCTCGGCCAGATGCCGCTCCGCCTGGCCGGGATAGTCGTCGATCTCTTGGGCGGTTTTTTCGGCGATCTCATCGGACAAGACGCGCAGCTTTGCACCAGTTTGCAGCGCGCGGATATAGGTCTCTGCCGCGCGTTCAAAGTAATAAAGCCGGTTGAAGGTTTCCGCGACGGTGTCGCCCATCACCAGCACGCCGTGATTGCCCATGATCATCACCTTTTTCTTGGGGTCTCCCAGCATGGAGGCACAGCGCTCGCCTTCGTTTTCAAAGGCCAAACCGCCGAACGCATCATCGATCACAGTGCGATTGAAGAAGGTGGCGGTGTTTTGATCGATGGGCGGCATCGTGCTGTCGGCCAAGGACGCCAGAACCGTGGCAAAAACAGAATGCACATGCATCAAGCAGCGGTGATGCGGACAACGGCGATGCACCGATCCGTGCAGCCCCCAAGCCGACGGATCCGGCGCGCCCGGCATCTCCAGCGTGTCAGGGTCACCCGCATCCAAAAGCAACAGATCAGAAGCGCGGATCCGGCTGAAATGCATCTGATTGGGGTTCATCAAAAACTGCGTGCCATCCTCATTCACCGCGAGGCTGAAATGGTTCGCCACCGCCTCGTGATAGTTCAGCTTCACCGTCCAGCGGAAAGCGGCGGCCATATCGACGCGCTCTTCCCAATGGGTGAGGTTCGGTTTGGGGGCAGTTTGCAGCATGGCACACCTGTTGTCTCAATGGCTTTGGCGCAGCATGCCACCCCGTGCGGGACCTGACAAACAAAGGATTCGCGGCTATAGCATTAGCGAAGTTAATGCATAGGTACTGCATCCCATGTCCTCTGACCTTCCTCCGCTCACCTGGCTGCGCGCGTTTGAGGCCGCCGCGCGCCACCTCTCTTTCACCCGCGCCGCCGGAGAGTTGAGCCTCACCCAATCCGCAATCAGCCAACATGTGCGCAGTCTTGAGGCGTTTCTGGGCACCGAACTCTTCGTGCGCCGTACCCGTGCGCTCGACCTGACCGAGGCGGGCAGCAACTACCTGCCCGTGGTGCGCGAGGCGTTTGATCTCATTGCCACGGGCACGCAAGCGTTCACCGGGGTGGATCGGGGTCAGACCATGGTGCTCAATTGCTCCATGGCGTTTTCTGCCCTGTGGCTCGCCCCGCGTTTGCACAGGCTTTATGCCCGCCACCCATGGATGGTGCTCAACGTCGTCACCCATATCTGGGACCCCGATAAAAACGCAGGCCGCGCGGGGATGGACATCCGCTTTGGCCGACCAGAGGATATGTCGCCCGAGGCGCGCAAGATCACGCAGGAGCGGTATTTCCCGGTCTGCGCGCCCCGCTATGCCGCCCGCGGGATCGACCTTGGCACAGCACCGCTTTTTGATTGCGCGGGCATCACGGGCACCTGGGATGCATGGTTCAAATCGGGCGGTGGCGCGCACCATGCCGGCCGGCCGGTCAATCTCAGCTCAACTTATGTGGTGGCGATGATGGCCGCGCGGGGGGAGGCGGGTCTGACCATGGCCCATGACACGCTGGTCTCCGACATGCTGGCCAAGGGTGAGATTGCGCGCCCCTTCGATCACGCCCCGCGTCTGGTCGAAAGCTACTTTCTCACCCCGCCCGCACCTCATGCGGTCACGCCTGCCTCGCAAGCTTTAGAAGACTGGCTGCACGCGGAACTGGTGTAGGCCGGGGTTTAGCCCGGCACCCCTCTCATTCGGCGGCCAAAGGCACCACATGCGCGCTGGGCAAGGAACAGGCCTTCTTCTCAACCCGCCGCCGCACCAGGGCAAAGGCCGGGGGCGTAAAATAAAACGACACCACCGTGGACAATAAAACCCCACCGGCGACCGACATCGCAAAGGGCGGCCAAAACCCACCCCCGGCCAGGATCAGCGGCAAAAAGCCCCCAAAGGTCGTCACCGTGGTCGACACGATGTGGCGCGACGATCCCATGATCACATCGACCATCGCCTCCCGGTCGCCCAGTTTGGCGGCCTCATTTTCCTGCATGCCCGACAGGATGATGATCGCGGCGTTGATCGACACGCCAATGGACCCGATCACCCCGATCACCGCCGTGATGCCAAACGGATATTGAAACACCGCCAAGGCCAGGATCGACAGCCCCGCCGACAGCCCCGCCACCACAAAGGTCACGCCCGCCAAGCGGAAGGAATTGAGCGTCATCACAACGGTTGCCACCGACAGCGTGATGATCAGGCCCAGCGGCGCCAGCAGATTGCCAATGGTCGACGACCGCGCATCCGCATCCCCGCCAAATTCCAGCCTGTACCCCGCAGGCAGCGTGAACCCGTCCGCCTCCAACCCCGCGCGCACATCGCGCAAGGCCTGCTCCGGCAAAACGCCGTGCACGATAAAGGCCTGAATGTTGTTCACCCGCTCCGAATTGCGCCGCGTGATCGCCCCTCCTGAGGGTTTCACCGTGACCTCCGCCAGTGCCGACAGAGGGACGGAAACCGGCGCGCCCGCGGCAAAAGGCGGAATGATCGGCAGGTCGGCAATAGCGCCCAGATCACCGCGGATCCCCTCGCCCAGCCGCACCCGCACCGGCAGCTGCTCGGTGCCCTCCACCAAAGAGCCACCGGTCACACCTTCCAGCGCGGTATCCAACTGGCGCGCAATCTGCCCCAGGTCGAGGCCCAACAACCGCGCCTTGGCCTCATCCACGTTGAGCGACACCTCCGGCGCCCCGCCCGAGATTGTCGTGCGCGCCACTGTCACCAGATCCTGATCCGCAATGATCCGCCGCGCCTCATCGCCCAGCATGCGCAATGTCGCGGTGTCCGGACCCACCAGGCGGATCTCCACCGGCGCGTTCACCGGCGGCCCTTGCACCAGACCGCGCACCAGAATGCGCGCCTCCGGGTAGGCCGCCGACAAGCTGTTTTGCAACTCGGGCACCAACCGATCCGTCGCCTCGGGTGAGGCCGTGGTGATCAGCGCATGGGCAAAGCCCGGCTCCTGGTCGCGATTGCCGATCACGTTGTAGTAAAACGCAGGGGCCGATCGCCCGATCACCCAATCCACCTGCGCGATCTCGGCCTCTTCGCGCAGCTGCGCATCAATCTCGCGCGTCAACGCATGGGTCGCGGCAATAGCGGTGCCAGCAGGCATTTCGACCTCAATGTGGAACTGATCGCGCTCCACCCCGGGGAAAAACTGCGCCACCAAAGTGGGCATGGAGGCAAATCCCAAAACCGGCAGGACCAGCGCAAGGGCCATGGATTTCACTGGATGATGCACCGACCAGCTCAGCGTCCAACGGAAAAGACGCGACACCGGCGCAATCTGAAGACCTCCGGGCGCACCTGCGCGCAGGCTCCACCCTGAGATCGCGGGTGTCACGGTCACCGCGATCAGGAACGACCAAACCAGCATCGTCACCACCGCAATGGCAATCGCGCCGACAAAATCGCCTGCCGGGCCGGGCAACAGGATCATCGGCGTGAACGACAGGGCCGTCGTCACCGTTGAGGCCAGCAGCGGCGCAAACAACCGTTTGACCGCGCCGCCCGCCGCGCTCATGCGAGACGCGCCAGCGACGAGCCGCTTGCCCACCTCATCGGTCATCACAATCGCCGCGTCCACCAAAAGCCCCAAGGCCACAATAAGCCCGGTGACCGACATCTGATGGATCGGCAGCCCCATCACATTCATCGTCATCAGCGTGGCCAGCGACACCACCGGCAGCACCAGCGCCACAATCATCGCCGACCGCACCCCCAAAGTCAGAAGCAGCACCGCCACGACCAGCCCCACGCCGATCGCCATGTTCACGCCCACCTCCGTCAATCGCTCCGCGGTATAGCCCGATTGATCAAACACCAGCTCCGCCGAAAGCCCGGCCGGAAGGCCCGCCTGATACTCGGCCAACTCGTCCCGCGCCATCGCCATCCAGGCATCCACCTGCAATCCGTCATTGATCCGTGCCGCCACCAAAATGGCCGCGCGCCCGTCTGACAGGGCCATCTCGGTCTGTGGTTGGGCCACGCCACGGCTGATCTCGGCCACATCGCCCAAAGGCGTCACGCGCCCCGCCGCATCCTCGCGCAGGACAACCTCGCGCAGCCGGTCCAGCGCTGTGATTTCGCCCTCAAGCGTCAATACGATGTCCGTGCCAGAGCCGCGCAACCGCCCCGCCTGCACCTTGGCATCCGCCGCCTGGATTGCCGCTGAGACCTGATCGGCCGTCATCCCCAGCCCTGCCGCGCGCACAGGGTCCAGCGTGACCAGAACCTCTTCTTCGGGCGCGCCAAATTCTTCAACCAGCTTGGTGCCCGGCACCGCGCGCAACCGGTCGGCCAGGTCCTCGGAATATCGCGCCGCCAGCGTCAGGGGAAACCCCGCGCGGTCCGTCCGCACGGCTACAATCGCCGCATAGGCCCCGGCATTGTCGGAATTGAACTCCGGCGCCAACACACCTGCGGGAAAGGCCTGCCGCGCATCATCCAGCGCATCGCGCGTCTCCGACCAAACCTGCTCAATCCGGTCGCCTTCCAACGTCTCCAACAGCTCGATCGACACAACCGAAATCCCCGTGGCCGAGGTGCTCTCAATCACATCGACCTCCGGGATCTCTTTCAATTCTTCCTCGATCACGGTCGACACCAGCGCTTCAACCCGGCCTGGATCTGCACCCGGGAAGACCGTCGTGACCGTGGCGAAAAGATTGGTGATCGTCGGATCCTCTTGCCGCCCGATCGACAAAAGCGAAGACACCCCGCCCGCGATCAGCACCAACAGCATCAGCGCAACAAGGCGCGGCGACCGATATGTAAGCGTTTCCATGGGGTCACTCCAGCACGTCGACGGATTGTCCCGGCACCACGCGATGCGGGCCCGCCGCGATCACCGCCGCGCCATCGGCAAAACTGCCCCGCACAAAGGCGCGCGTCTCATCACTGTGCAAGAGCTCAACCGCCTCCAATGCGGCGCGGTTTTCCCCGTCCACGGTCAACACCGTCCAGCTGCCATTCACCCCCTCGCGCAGCGCCGTCAGCGGCACCCAAGCGCCCTGATCGGTGACATCTTGCGTCAGACGGATCTGGCCCGATTGCCCAAAGGCCGGTGCGGTGTCGCCCTCGGTCAGTATCAGCTCAAACACCGCACTGCGCGTGCGCGTCCGCGGGTCCAGATCAGGTCGCAGATGCACCAGACGCGCGGCATAACGTTGCGTGCCAAACAGGGCGTCTGCCTGCGCGTTCTCCTCCAACGTCAGCGCCATGTCTGCTGGCAGCCCCACGCGAAGACGCGGCGCGGCCTCTTCCAAAACGCTCAGAACCGGGGTGCCAGCGCCCACGGTCTGCCCCAGATCCGCCATCCGTGCGCCAATCCGCCCGGCAAAGGGCGCGCGCAGCACAGATTTGTCGAGCCGGACATCAATCCGTGCGATCTGGGCATCCGTCTGATCCAGCCGCGCGGTCAATTCCGTGACGGAAATCCGCGCCTCATCAAACCGCTGCGTTGCTGCAAATCCTTGTTTTTCCAACGCTTCCTGACGTCCCAACGTCAGTTGCGCCAGTTCCAGTTGCGCCTCCAGACCAGCCCGCGCCGCCAGCAACGCTGCGCGATCGGCGTTCAATCCGCGCGTGTCCGTGCGCGCCAAAACGGCGCCTTGGGCCACATGCGCGCCTTCCTCCACCAGCACCTCCGCCAGCGTGCCACCCGCCTCAAAGGCCAGATCGGCCTGCTGTGCGGCTTCCAACTGCCCCACAAATCCCCGCGCCACGCGGTATCCCGGCTCCAGCGTCAACGCTTGCGTGGTCACGCGCACCGATGGCGCCACATCCGGCAAGCCCACGCTGTCAGCGCGATCGGCGATAAAGCTTGATCCCACCACGACCAACCCCACGGCCAGCGCCGCGGTCATCGATGTGGACAAAAACGTCCCGGTGATTTTAAGTATTCGCCGCGTCCAGGAGGGTGTACGGTTGGCATCTGACATGGTAGCACCTGTTGAATGTTAGATGCTCTTACATATGTTAGCGCCTCTAACTTTGGCAAGAAATTTCTGCTGTTTTTTGGCGGAATGGCGTTAAAGGCGCATGAAAATGACGGCAAAACGGGCAAATTATCATCACGGAGATCTGCGCGCCGGTCTGGTTGAGGCCACGCGCCAACTGGTTGAGGAAAAAGGCCCTGATCGGTTCTCTGTGTCCGATGCCTGCCGCGCGGCGGGTGTGTCCACGGCCGCGCCCTACCGGCATTTCGGCGACCGCGATGAGATGCTGCTTGCTGTCTGCTCTGACGGGATGGAGCGGTTCCATGCGCTCATGACCTCGGCTGTGGCGGGCAAACCCCCCGGCACGCTCGAGGTGATCCACGATCTCGGCATGGCCTATATCGAATTTGCCACCTCAGAGCCGGGCGTGTTTCGCCTGTCCTTCGGCATCGCGCGCGAGCATGAAAAAGACGCTGAAATCATCGAACGCGGCAAACGCAATTACGCGATCCTGCTCACCCAGATTGCCGCTCATTACGGCAAGACCGCGATTGATGAACAGGTCCTCGACCGCGCTTTTGCCCTTTGGACGATGGTGCATGGCCTGTCCTTTCTGCTTATTGACGAAAAGATCACCGCGATGGATTTGCAGATCGATATTGAGGCCGTGATCCGCGACAACACTCGGCGACTTCTGGCCGAATAGCCTAAGTCAAAAGCCACGCGCAATCAGCATCACATTATCAATCATGTCCCGTGGCTTATCCCCAAAATCCCCGCAAATGTCCCACAATTGCGAGATCTTAAAACCTTATTCGACCCCCAAAACACGGCCCAATTCCCGCTTCTTCTGGCTAAAAATATCCCCGCCGGAGGCCTGAAATCTCTTGCCTCAGTTTGCAATAATCTTTGCATTTTTTTTGCAGCTCTGACACCACCAAACCATGGAAGATATCCGCCCCATCCGCCTCTTTCTCGAAGTGGCCCGCCAGCAAAGCTTCATCGGCGCGGCCCGGCATTTCAATCTCACGCCTTCGACCGTGACGCGCACCATCGCCAAGCTGGAAGAGGAGCTGGGCCAACAGCTTCTCTTGCGCACCACCCGCAAGGTCAGCCTCACCGCCATGGGCGCCACCGTCGCGGCCCGCTACCGGCCCCTGATCGAAGAGCTGGACGCCACCACCCAGACCATCACCCGCGAAAGTCGCCCGGATCGCGGTCACCTGCGCCTCAATGCGCCGCTGTCGATGGGCATCCGTCTGCTGCCGGGTCTGCTTGAGGCGTTCAAGGCCGCCTATCCGCTGGTCAGTGTCAGCGTCGGGCTCTCGGACCGGATGATCGACATCATGGAGGATCCCTATGACCTCTCGATCCGCATCTCGCGCCCGCCGGAGGATGTCTCGACCATCTGGCGCAAGATCTGTGTCGTGCCCCGGCATGTGATCGCCGCGCCTGCGCTGCTCGACCGCATCGGCACACCCGACACGCCCGATGATCTGATGCCGGATCACTGCCTGTCCTACTCCAGCGATCAGATGCCAGAGACATGGACCTTCACCAAAGGCGGTCTCACCCGCAAGATCCGCGCGGGCGATCATGTCACCGCCAACAATGGCGATCTGCTCTACGCTTTGGCGGCGAAAGGGCAGGGGATGACGCTCTTGCCGGACTTCCTCATGGCCGAGGGTCTCGCCTCAGGCCACGTGGTCAAGCTGCTCACAGATTGGCAAGCGGAACCGTTGTGGCTCACACTTTTCTACCCGCCTTATGATCAGTTTCCGCCGCTTGTTGCGTCATTTACCGACTTTTTTGAAACCTATCTACAGACTGAACGCGCAGGTGAGTTTCAGTTCACGTGACCTCACTGCGCGGCGTCACTGCGCGCGGATCGGTGATCAGGTGCAAAATCGCCGGACGCCCCGCCGCCGCCGCTGCCCGGGCCTCAGCCAGCGCCTCGGCAAACTCTTCGTCCCGTTCAACACGTCGCCCAAACGCGCCATAGCTTTCCGCCCAGGCCGCGAAATCGGGGTTGCGCAACCCGGTGCCACTGGGCCGTCCGGGATAGGCGCGTTCCTGGTGCATGCGGATCGTGCCATAGACGCCATTGTCACAAATGATCACCACCACATTGGCACCAAATTCGCACGCCGTGCCAAATTCCTGACAGGTCATCTGAAAACACCCATCGCCCGCGAGACAAATTACCTCCCGCTCCGGATGGGTCAGCTTGGCCGCCACCGCCGCCGGCAGGCCATAGCCCATGGACCCGCTGGTGGGGGCCAATTGCGTGCGCCACCCGCGATAGCGGTAGTAGCGATGCAGCCAGGCGGAATAATTCCCCGCCCCGTTGGTCAAAATCGCGTCTTGCGGCAAAACCTCGGCCAAATGGCCCACCACATGCTCCATCCGCAGATCCCCGGGCGTTTTGCGCGGCACCTGCCAGGCTTCATAGTCTGCCCGCGCCGCACCCCGCCAATCCCCGCCATCCCGGGGCGACGCCGCCTGGGCCAATTGCTGAACAAACGCGCCGGGATGCGCACAAACGCCCAGATCCGGTCGATAGACTCGGCCCAACTCGCCGGCATCCGCATGGACATGGATCAACGGCTGCTCCGGCTCGGGCGGTGTGACCAGCGTGTAGCCCGATGTCGTCATCTCGCCCAGTCGCGCGCCCAGAACCAGCAGACAATCCGAGGTTCTGACACGCTCGGCCAGCGCCGGATTGATCCCGATCCCCACATCGCCCGCATAGCACGGGTGATCATTGCTCAGGTAATCCTGACAGCGAAAGGAGGCCCCAACGGGCACATCCATGGTCTCCGCAAATTGGCCCAAAGCCTCTGCCGCCTCTGCCGACCAACCACCGCCGCCGACAATGACAAACGGGCGCTCAGCCTTGGCCACCCGCTCCAGCATAGCCGTGACATCCGCCCCTGCTGCCAACCCCGAGGCGCGCGAGGCGGGGCCAACCGCCGAGCCTTCCGCAGGCCCTGACAGCATATCTTCGGGCAAGGCCAAAACCACAGGGCCGGGACGCCCCGATTGCGCAACGTGAAAGGCGTGGCTGATATATTCCGGGATCCGGTCGGCGCGGTCGATCTCGGCCGCCCATTTGGCCAGCGGGCCAAACATCGCGCGATAATCCACCTCCTGGAATGCCTCGCGATCGCGCTGATCACTGGCCACCTGTCCCACGAAAAGCACCATCGGCGTGCTGTCCTGCATCGCGATATGCACACCCGCACTGGCATTGGTGGCACCGGGGCCGCGCGTCACAAAGGCCACGCCGGGCCGCCCGGTCAGCTTTCCGGCGGCCTCGGCCATCATCGCCGCCCCGGATTCCTGCCGCGCCACCACAACATCGATGCCCGATCCATAAAGCCCATCCAGCGCGGCCAGATAGCTCTCTCCGGGGATGCAAAACACCCGGTCCACGCCTTGGGCCGCCAAACACTCCACCAGCAGCGCACCGCCATGGCGCATGTCACGGTCTTTCATGGTCTTGCTCCAAGATCAGGTCACATCTTAGGTAAGCAGAAGGCCGGGCGGAAAGAAAGAGGCGGTATCGCGCTGAAATGCGGCGATGCGCTCTGGCAATTTCTGCCCAGTTGGGGTATCCGGACCACGCAAAGCATCTTCCGACGACCCACTGTTTCCTTTCGGCCTCAGTTGATCCTACGACGAAACTGAGCACCCACATCTGTAACGCCATCGCACTATGCAAGTGGCACCACCAAAGGAGACATCACGCATGGCCAAAGGCACCGTGAAATGGTTCAACACTGACAAAGGGTTCGGCTTCATCGCCCCCGAAGAAGGCGGCAGCGACGTGTTCGTGCACATCTCTGCGCTGCAAAAAGCGGGCATTCAGCGCCTCGATGACGGTCAAGCCGTCACCTATGAGCTGGAAGAAGGCCGCGATGGCCGCAAGTCCGCAGGTTCTCTGGAACTGGACTGATCGGCCAGTGCACTGATCCCTCAGTGCGCTGATCACATCGTAACATGAACACTTGATGGGCGGGTCCGAAGACGGGCGCGCCCATTTGCATATCATGGCGCAAAACCCTGCGTTTGGGTCAGCGCTCTTGCAGCTGACGGCCTGCTTTCCATCGCCCAAAAGCGCGCGACAGATAGGGGCGTACGGGCAAAAACGCGCGGTACATCCCCTCCATCAGCCAAAGCATGCCCGGGATCGCCGCCAAGCGCGCCGCCCACCGCCATTTGGGCAGGCCTTTCCACACTTCGGCAAACCCGGCCGCCCCTGAGATTAGCGTGCCATCGGCCCGGCGCACATGAAACCGCGCCATCGCGGTCGAGCGATCCAAATCATCAGGCAACGCGTCTGCAGAGGCATCCACGAAATCGATTTTGTCGGCGCCCGCTTGCGCCTTGTAATGGCCAATCTCCATCTGGCAGAGCGGACAGGCGCCGTCATAGTAAACGGTCAGGTCCTTGTCTGTGTCACTCATAGCCGGTCATCTCCAAATACCCGCGCCCGCTGTGGCTGCCGCTCACGGTCACGGGGCCTTCCCAATAGGGGACGTTCACATCCATCCATGCGTTGGGATTTAGGGCGGTGACAGTGATGTCGACACCTTTCTGCGGCACTGTTACGCGCCACGTGGTGGGGATCGCTCGCCCGTTGACCGGGCTCGCTTCCACCGGGTCTGCCTGCAAAACACCGTTTTCAAAAGGCGTCGTGCCGCCATCCGCCGTGATCCAGGTGCCGGCGGTAAAATGCGCCCCATCGGTTTGGCGCAGGCGAAACCCCATCATCTTCGTGCCATCGTCAAAACTCAGCGAAAACCAATCCCACCCGGTCTGAGAGTCCGAGAGCGGCTGCGACGACCATTCCCGATCGAGCCACGCCTGTCCGGTCACGGCCACATCGCCGTCGGGCAGGGTCAGCACGCCGTCGATGGCAAAGAAGGGCTGCGAATAATAGTAGCTCGCCTGGCCCTCTTCGGATTTCACCGAATAGCCCCGATCGCCCTGGAAAATCAGCGGCCCGTGCGCGGTAAGCGCCATGTCATAGGCAAAATCCGTGCCAGTGGCCGTCAATTGCATCTGGTCAAAATCCGGGCCTGCCATGGCCCAATTATCGATCCAGGCCTCAAAGGGCGCGGCCCTCACACCCGCTTGCCCAATGCCGCCCCGCGCGATCCGCTCTGCCACGTGATGCGCCTTGGGCGTGGTCACGGCGGCATGGGCAAACCAGATTTGTGGGCTCTCCCATCCTTCCGCCTCTTCCGGGGCGAGGGCCGAACGGAACAGCGTCCATTGCAGCCCGTAAGGCGTGCCATCTTCGGCCTCCAGATTGGCCGTCAGATACCACCACTCAATACGAAAATCGGGATGCGCGCCGTGATCGCGGGGAAACTGAAATTCAAATCCCCGTTCCGGCACTGAAAACCCATCCGCGTCCGTGCCCAGCCCGGCAAATCCTTGCGCCCAAGCGGCCACGGGCAGCACCAGCGCCCAGATCAACACCCTAACGTTCATTGGAAAACACCTTGAGCAGATCGGCGGGCGGCGTGCGGGCAAGCCGCCTTGCGGGCCACAGTGCGGCCAGCGCCGCCGCCAAAATGCCCAGCCCGGCCAGTGTCGCGTAATCCAGCGGAAACACAAACATCGGCAAGCGCCAGCCAAAGGCCTCCACATTCACCACCGCCAGCAGTACCCAGGCCAAAATCAACCCCAGCGGAATCGCCAATACCATCGTCAGCGCGGCCAGGATCACCGCGCGCAAGAGCTCCAACTTGCCAAGACCCGCCCGCGTGAATCCCATGGCCCAGGCGGGCGCAAGCTGCGGCACGCGAATGGCCGCGAGCGTCAGCAGCGACGTCAAAATCGCAAACCCCGCCACCGACAGCGTCAGCACATTGAGCGCGGCCGTCACGGTAAAGGTCCGCTCAAACACGCTGAGTGAGAAATCCTTGATCACCTGTTGGTCGATGATCTGCGGCTCCTTGAGTCCAAAGGTCAGCAGCTCCGCGCGCATCGCGTCCTTGTCGCCCACGCGAATGCCAAACCGTGTGGGCCGCACCTCAGGATACTGGGTCAGAAACAGTGCCTCGCTCACCACCGCCTGACCAATCGGGTTGCCGTAATCGCCAAACACGCCCGCAATGGGCAGCTGCACCTGAGGGGCCACGCTGAGCGTATCGCCCACCCAAAGCCCCGCGCGCCGGGCCATCTGTTCGTTGACCACGACGGCCTCCCCTTCGGCCACCGCCTCCCATGCGGCATCTGATGCGGCCAGAAATCCCCAGTTGTCCTTGTAGGTGTCCCCAACGCGCACGCCGTACAGCTCCGCCGGGGCGCCCGCCAGCCGCGTATCCACGTAGAGAAGCGGCATGATTTCTTGGGTGCGCGGCTGCAAAAAGCCCTCGACGCGCGAGGCCTGCTCGGCATCTTCGGCCTGGATGTACAGGTCAGAGGCCAGCCGCTGATCCAGGAACTCCACAAAGGTCAGTCGGAAACTCGACACCATGGTCGACACGCCGATATTGGCCGCCGCCGCCAGCAAAAGCGCCATGAGGGCCAAGCTCAACCCCGGCACCTGTTGGCGCGTGTCCGCCCAGAACCATTGCGCCCGGACGCCCTTTGCCAACCCCGCCGCCAAGGCCAGGGCGCGGTCGAGCAACGCAGGCAAGGCCAACGCGGCCCCAAAAAGCAACGCGCCCAGCCCGGCAAAGGCCAAAAGCAGGCCCTGACCCGCCACGATCAAACCCGCCGCTATGGCCAAAAGCACCAGCGCACTCAGCCCCAAAAGGCCCCGCGTCCGCCCCGACGCCACCGCCCAAGCCCGTCCGCCGGGGCTTGCCAACAAAGGCATTTTCGCAATCCGCCACAACGCGCCAGAGGCCGCGATCAACGTGCCCGCAAAGGCGATGCCCAGCCCCGTGAGCCACCAATCGGGTCTCAGCTGCAAAGCACCAGAGATTTGCGCGCCGTATAGCCCCTCAAGCGTCATCGCCACATCCGGCAGCAGGGCTGCGGCAATGACATAGCCCAGCAAAACCCCGATCCCGCCGGCCACAATCGCAAACCCGGCCATCTCCAACGCCAAGACCCCGATCAACCGGCTGAGCGGCATTCCAAGCGCGCGCAGCGTCCGCACCATGCCGCGCCGCTGTTCAAAGGCAAGCCCGATGGTCCCGTGCACGATGAAAAGGCCCACGACGAAACTCAGCAGTCCAAAGGCCGTGAGGTTGAGATGAAAGCTGTCTGTAAGCCGCCCGACCTCTGCGGTCTCTTGCGCGCGCTGTCGCACCAGATCCGGGGCGATGTCAGACAGTGCCGCGCGGCCCATGGGCTGCTCTGGCCACACAATCAAACGCGACAGCGAAGACCGACCTAAAATCTGCCCGGCCACGCCGATATCCATCAGCGCAGTGTCGGGCGCGACACCTGGGTCGGCGATGACCTCTTGTGTCACCCGCGCGGCCAGCCCGTCCGCCACGGACGGATGGGCGAAAATCACACCATCGCCCAGAAAATCCTGCGGCTCCGGCGGGGTGGTCAGAACGGAGGTGCCCGACCCGCCCGGTGCGGTCAGAGGGTCCACGCCCACGATCCGCGCCCGCGTGCCAGCCACACCGATCTCTCCTTCGACCACAGGCGACACCTGCCAGCCTGCGCGCCTCAGCGCCACATAGGTCTCAAGCGCGATCGCCTCGCCACGGCCCGGCACCAACTGATCAAACTGCCCTTCGCCCAGCACGGCGGCGGCGGCGTCATAGCTTGCGCGCGCCTCGGAATTGATCGCCTGCACCCCGGACCACAGCGCGGTGGCCAGTGCGAGCCCCGCCAAAAGCGTGGCCAGTTGCAGCTTGTTGCGCCACCAATGGGACCAGAGCGCAGAAAGCCCGGCCGCCGTCACGTGAGCTGCCCTTGGCTCAGATGCAGCTGCCGCCCCATCCGCTTGGCCAGGGCCATGGAATGCGTGACCATCATCAGCGCTGATCCCGCCTCGGTCACCAGCGCAAGCATCTGGTCAATCACCTCGGCTGCGGTGCCCTCATCGAGGTTGCCGGTGGGCTCATCGGCGAGGATCAGCGATGGACGCGCCGCCAGGGTGCGGGCAATGGCAACGCGCTGGTGCTGCCCGCCAGACAGCTGCTCGGGATATTTGTGCATCTGCTCGGTGAGGCCCAAAGCACGCGCCAGCGCCTCTTCTCGTGCGGCATCACTTTGGCCCGCCAAACGGGCATGAAAGGCGATATTGGCGGCAACCGTCATGGAGGGGATCAGGTTGAACTGCTGAAAGATCACCCCCACATGGGAGCGCCTGAGCGCGGCGCGCCCGGCATCACCCAGCTGCGCCACATCGCGCCCGTCGATCCAAATCTCGCCCGCATCGGCATGATCCAACCCGCCCACCAGATGCAACAGCGTGCTTTTGCCCGATCCGCTTTCCCCGGTCAGAGCAAGGGTTTCGCCCGTGCCAAGCGTGACGTCGACACCGCGCAGCACTGGCACGGTGCCATCCGGCCCCGCGTAGGATTTGGTCAGGTTTTTCACGTTGAGCAGCATCGCGCCTCCTGTCTGGGCCTACCTATTGCGAATGCGCGGGATGAAAAGCGCCAAAGGCGCGCGACGGCTGGGAAAATCAACCTATCTGTTGGCGTGACAAATCAACGAGATAGAGATCGCGCCGCCATGAATGAAACACTGCCCTTGCCCGGATTTGAACCTCAGAGCGAGGCGATGGAGTTTTCGCCTACCCGAGCCGCGGGGCTGGCGCGGTTGGAGGCATTCGTGCCGCGCACCGCCCGGACCTATACGTCGCAGCGCAATTATGATTTCGGCCCCGACAAGCGCGGCAATGTCTCTTGTCTGTCGCCTTGGGTGCGTCACCGGATGATCTCTGAGGAAGAGGTGCTGCGCGCTGTGCTGAGCCGCCACAACCCGTCTTCGGCCGAAAAGTTCATCCAAGAGGTGTTCTGGCGCGGCTATTTCAAAGGCTGGCTGGAACAGCGCCCGTCAGTGTGGACGGCCTATCGCGCGGGGCTCGATGTGGCGCTGGAGGATGCAGAGCGCGACAGGGGTCTGCGCGCCGATCTCAACGCCGCCATGGCGGGTGAGACGGGGATTGACGCGTTCGACGCCTGGGCGCGCGAATTGGTTGAGACCGGGTATTTGCACAACCACGCGCGCATGTGGTTTGCCTCGATCTGGATTTTCACCCTGCGCCTGCCGTGGGAAGTGGGGGCGGATTTTTTCCTGCGCCATTTGCTGGATGGCGATCCGGCGTCCAACACCTGCAGCTGGCGTTGGGTGGCGGGCTTGCACACCAAAGGCAAGACCTATGCCGCGCGCGCCTCGAACATCAACAAATACACCGCCGGTCGGTTTCTGCCGCTGCATCAATTGTCCAATCAAACCGATGCGCTGATCGAGGAAGATGATCACCCGCGCGTGCCGCTGCCTTTGGAAGAGGCGTTGCCGTCTGAGCCTTACCTCCTCCTGATCACAGAAGAGGATATGACGCCGGATCAATACCTCCCCCGTCCGCCCGCCGCCATCGTCGCGCTCGCCGCGACAGCGGCTCGCTCCCCCTGCGCTGTCGGTCACTTGGCCTTGAGCTTTGCCGAGGCGGCTTCGCAAGATGCGCTGACCAGATCGGGCGAGGTATATGGCGTACCAAGTGAGATGGGCCGCGGCGATTGGGCCACCGCCTTGTGTGCGGCCGCCGCGCGCGCCGGGGTCACCCAGATCGTCACGCCTTATGCACCGGTCGGTCCGGTGTCAGAGGCGCTGCAGCGCGCCCAGCCTGAGCTGGAAGCGGCAGGTCTTTCGCTCACGCAGACCCGCAGGCTCTATGACACGCTCACCTGGCCCCATGCGAAGGCGGGGTTCTTTGGGCTGAAAAAGAAAATCCCTGGCATTCTGAGTGGCTTGAGCCTGCGCTGATGGATCACAGGTGGCGGGGGGCCAGCCCAGTCGCCATTGTCGCTCGGACCAATGGCGCAACACTGGCAACCCCCCGGGATATTTAGGCCAGAAGAAACATGAGGCGTGGTTTCTTCTGGCTACAAATATCCCCGCGCGGAGCGTATGAAATCTAGTGCTTCCGGTCCCAATCGCGCTTGATCTTGCCCGCGAGGCTCCATTTGTGCACTTCGGTCGGGCCGTCATAAATGCGAAAGGCGCGCAGCTCGCGAAACACCTGTTCGACCATCGTGTCCTGGGTCACGCCCGTGCCGCCCAGACATTGCACGCAGCGATCTGCGACCCGCATCAGCGCCTCGGACACATGCACCTTGGTCATCGAACTTTCGGTCGTGCCGCGCGCGCCACTGTCGAGCACATCCGCGCACCAATAGGTCATCTGCTCGGCCGCGCGCAGCTCAATCAGGTTCTCGGCCAGCATGAACCCCACGCCTTCGTGTTCGATCAGCCGTTTGCCAAACGCCTGCCGCCGGTTGGTGTACTCCGTGGCAATCTCTTGGGCGCGCACGCAGGCCCCGAGCCACCGCATGCAATGGGAGAGCCGCGCCGGCGCCAGCCGCACTTGCGCATATTTGAACCCCTCGCCCGAGGCGCCCAGCATTTGATCGGCGGGCAGGCGCAGATCCTCGATCGCAATCACCGAATGCCCGCCCGGCATGCCGTTATCTATTGTGTCGAGCACGCGCTCAATCCGGATCGACGGGTGCGGCAGGTCCACGAGGAACATGCAAGCGCCCTCCTCGGATTTGGCCATGACGATGCCCACACCCGCCCCATCCGCGCCGGTGATGAACGCCTTGCGCCCATTGATCACCCAGTGATTGCCGTCGGGCACGCAGGTTGTTTGCAGCATCGTGGGATCGGACCCCGCGCCGCCATCGACCGCAGGCTCGGTCATGAAAAACGCCGATCGCTTTTCGCCACGGACCAGCGGCTCCAGAAACCGCGCCTGCATCTCGGACGAGCCCACCTTCCCGATGAGCAGCATGTTGCCTTCATCCGGGGCGGCCGTATTGCAGGCCAGCGGCCCCAGGATCGACAGGCCGGAGCGCATCAAAACCGCCGCCGTCTCGCGCTGGGTCAGGTGGGTGCCATCTTCAAGGATATGCGGGCTCAGCACACCCGCCTCGCGCGCCCGCGCCTTCAGCTCCAGCGCCATGGCGTCAGACGGCCCATGAAACCCCATCCGCGCATCGCCTTCATAGGGCACGACCACGTCGCGCACGAAGGCCTCCACCCGATCGGCGATCTGCAATGCCCGGTCTGAAATGCCGGCTCTGGTGAACTCCATCACACCGCTCCTTTTTTCGGCACTATCGCGGGAAAAGCGCGCGCCGTCACCCCCGCGCGTGGCCACTGAATGATTATTCAATGGACCCGCGCTGGCATCCGCCCTATCTTCCCAAAAACCCGCAAGGCAGACGCACACCCAGGGGGGAAAGATGATGAGGGATCCACGTTACGACATCCTCTTTGAGCCGGTCAAAATCGGCCCGGTCACGGCGCGCAACCGCTTTTACCAAGTGCCCCATTGCAATGGCATGGGCCGCACCTACCCGTCATCGCTTGCCGAAATGCGCCGCACCAAGGCCGAAGGCGGCTGGGCGGTTGTCTGCACCGAAGAGATTGAAATTCATCCCTCGGCGGAGCATTCGCCCTGGGCAGGTGGCCGGCTTTGGGATGAGCGCGATGTGCCCTATCACGCCCGCACCTGCGAAGGCATTCATGAGTTTGGCAGCCTTGCCGGGGCCGAGCTGAACTATGGCGGGCTGATGACGGCAAGCCGGTTCAGCCGGGATATCCCGCTTGCGCCCTCGCACCATCCGGTGGCCACAAATGACCCGCTGCAGGCCCGCGCGATGGACAAGTCCGACATCAAGGCCCTGCGCAAATGGCATCGCGATGCCGCCCTTCGGGCCAAACGCGCAGGCTATGACCTGATCTATGTCTATGTCGCGCATCAGCTGTCGACCCTGTCGCATTTCCTGTCGCCCTATCGCAATCACCGTACGGATGAGTATGGCGGCTCATTGGAAAACCGCGCGCGTCTGTTTCGTGAGGTGCTTGCCGATACCAAAGACGCCGTGGGCGATACCTGTGCCGTGGCGGTGCGCTTTGCCGTGGATGAACTGATGGGCGATTATGGCTTTACGTCCGAAGGGGAGGGGCGCGATTTCATCGAAATGATGGCCGAAGAGCCGGACCTGTGGGATGTGAACATCTCCGGTTGGGAACATGACAGCGCCACCTCGCGCTTCAAACAATCCGGGTTTCAGGATGACTACGTGGCCTTTGTCAAACAGGTCACGACCAAGCCCGTGGTGGGTGTGGGGCGCTATACCTCACCTGATGCGATGGTGTCGCTGATCACCTCTGGCAAGCTTGATTTCATCGGGGCCGCGCGCCCCTCCATCGCCGATCCGTTCCTGCCCAAGAAGATCGAAGAAGGCCGGATCGAAGACATTCGCGAATGTATCGGCTGCAACATCTGCGTCTCCGGCGATGAAACCCACGTGCCCATCCGCTGCACGCAAAACCCCACCATGGGTGAAGAATGGCGGCGCGGGTGGCACCCCGAACGCATCGCGCCTGCGCGGACCCAAGACAGCGTGCTGATCATCGGTGCCGGCCCTGCCGGGCTTGAAGCGGCGCGCGCGCTGGGCCAACGCGGGCATCAGGTGACCCTGGCCGATCGGCGCAGTGAAGCCGGCGGGCGGCTGACGCTGGAACGCCGCTTGCCGGGGCTCAATGAATGGGGCAGGGCGGTCGATTACCGGATTTATCAGATCAGCCAGATGGCCAATGTGGATCTCTATCTCAACAGTGATCTTGATGCGGCGGGCGTGCAGGAATTTGGCGCCGATCAGGTGCTGGTGGCCACAGGTGCCACATGGTCCATGGATGGCGTCGGTCGCCAAAACCCCACAGGCGTCACCATCCATGAGGGGGCGTCCCTGCTCTCGGTCGAGGATGTGATGGCCGGCGCTCAGCCGGAGGGCCCTGTGCTCGTGTTTGACGATGATCACTTCTACATGGGCGGGGCCATCGCCGAAAAGCTGCGCAATGCCGGGTGCGAGGTGCATCTGGTCACCCCCGCCGCAGAGGTCTCAGCCTGGACGCACAATACGCTGGAACAGCATTTCATTCAGTCCAAACTGATGCAGGCCGGGGTCCATCTGCACCTCAGTCATAACATCAAAGCGTTGGGCGCAGATGACGCCGTTCTAGACTGCGTCTACACCGGGAGCGAGACGCACCTGAAAGGGGCGACGAGCGTTCTGGTCACGATGCGCCGCCCCGATGATGCGCTCTACCGTGCCCTGATCCAATCCGGCCTGACCAACGTGACCCGCATCGGTGATGCGCTTGGCCCCGGCACCATTGCCGCCGCGATCTATAGCGGCCACCGCGCCGCCCGCGAGATGGGGGAGCCCGAGGCCCAAGGCGTGCCCTTTGATCGCGAGCTCTCAGAACTCTCGCCCAACTGGCGCCACCCCGGTCACGTCCTGCCCTTGCCCGGGGCCGCAGAATGAGCCCCAAAGACGCCCAAGACCGCCCGGATCATCCGGGCCAAATCCACCTGCTCTCCGCCTTTGATCTGCGCGAGGGCGTGGATGAGGCGGTCTTCATCGATGCCTATCGCCGCTTTGTGCAAGAGCTCTACGAGGCCGATCTGATCGTGGATGCCCAGCCCATAGGCCGCCGCGTCTCGGACACGCCCATGGACACGGATGACGAGCGCGCCCACCAGTTTTTCACCATTCTCACGTTTCGTGATCGCGCGCATATGGATGCTGCCTACGCCCATATCGAGGCCCGGATGCGCGCCGTCACAGGCGAACACGCGGCCATGTATGCCCGCACCGCCAATCAGATTTTCACCTGTTGGCAAGATGAAGTTCCATGTCTCAAGAAAGGCACGCCATGACCAGATCCCTCACCCGTTTTCATCGTGATGGCCCGCCCGGCAAAGGTCTTGAACGCTGGGAAGAGATGGACCCGTCTGAGCTCCTCTCCGGGGAGCCGGTTCAGCACGGCCACAGCTATCATGAAATCGAAGAGGAGGGGTACGTCACCGGTGTCTGGGATTGCACCGCCTTTGTCGATCCCATGGGCGACTATAGCGTGGATGAATTCATGTATCTGCTCGACGGCACGCTGATCATGCGTATGCCCGATGGCGAAGAAATCCACCTCAAGGCCGGTGACGCCTTTGTCATTCCCAAAGGTCTCAAGTGCCAATGGGAACAGCCCGGCTATATCCGCAAATTCTTCATGATCCTCGATGGGCCTGTGCCCGCGGATGGCTCCAACCCCTCGCTCACCCGCATCACCGTGCCGGACCTGTCCGGCATTGCCATGGCCGACGGTGTTGTGACGACCGAGCGCGTCGATTTCGTCAATGCCGCAGGCACCATGCAGGTGTTCCAATCCATCCATGCCGAGACGGTCATCCCCGCACGCACCATGCCGGACTATCAATTGATCCAGGTCCTCAGCGGCACCCTCAAGATCACCACCGATCTGGGGCAAGAGACGTTCGCCGCCGGTGACACTGCTTATCTCCATCAAGGCAGCACTGTCGGCTGGGCCACCACGGCCGGGACACATCTTCTGACCTCCAGCTATTGCAGCCCGGCCTGAACCCAAGGCAAAACCCGCCCCGGACTTGAGCCGGGGCCTCCCAGAGCCGCAACAAGAGGCCCCGGATCAAGTCCGGGGCAGGTGGTCCCGTTCGCAAAGCCGGTTTTCCTAGCCGGGCAAAGCGCTTAAACACATCCCATGATATCCCTCCAATCCCTATCTGATCTCGACACGCTCGATGTCGACACGCTGATCGACGTGCGCAGCCCTTCAGAATATGCCGAGGACCACATCCCCGGCGCGATCAACCTGCCGGTGCTCAGCGACACAGAACGCGCCCTTGTCGGGACCGAATACAAACAGATCTCCCCCTTCACGGCGCGCAAACGTGGTGCCGCACTCGTGTTTCGCAACGCCGCCAACCACATCGAGGCGCAGCTCTCCCACCATGATGGCGCGTGGCGCCCGCTGATCTATTGCTGGCGCGGTGGGCAGCGGTCGGGCGCTTTTGGCTGGATGCTGCGCGAAATCGGCTGGCGCGCGGACACGCTTCAGGGCGGGTACAAATCCTTTCGCCGCCTCGTCGTGCGCGCGCTCTACACCGACCCGGTCCCGCATCGCATTGTCCTTTTGTCCGGCTACACCGGCACCGCCAAGACGGACCTGTTGACCCGGCTCGCAGCCCTGGACATCCAAACCCTCGATCTCGAAGGGCTCGCCAATCATCGCGGCTCGCTTCTGGGCGATCACGCCACCCCGCAACCCAGTCAAAAGGCGTTTGAAACCGGGCTCGCCATGGCGCTTGCCCGGCTCGACCCCGCCCAGCCCGTTCTGGTCGAGGCCGAAAGCAGCAAGATCGGACAGCTCATCGTGCCGCCCTCGCTCTGGGCCGCGATGACCACCGCGCCTGTGATCACTGTCACCGCGCCCATAGAGGCCCGCGCGCGATATCTGGCGGCGGCCTATGCGGACATTCTGGCCGACAAACCTGTCCTCATGGGAAAGCTCGATGTCCTGCGCCAGTTTCGCGGCCACGCCGTGGTCGATGGTTGGGCCGCGCTGGCCGCTGCGGGGGATGATGTCGCGCTCTGCCGTGCCTTGGTCCAGGATCACTATGATCCCGCCTATGCCACCTCCATGCGCACCCTCGGGGCCCGCATCGCGGCCACTGTCACAGCCGATGATCTATCTGACACCGCGCTTGACCACACCGCCCAACGCCTGATCACCACGCTTCAAACGATTGAGACCTGACCGGCCTGATCGGTGATGCGCCCAATCACCGCCGCGTCATAGCCCTCCGCCCGCAACCGCGCCACCACCGCATCCGCATCCCCGCCCAAGGCCGCCAATAGCCCGCCACCTGTCTGCGGATCAAACAAAAGCGCGCTCAGCGCCGTCTCCTCCACATCCGGCAAAATCGCCCGGTTCTGCGCAAACAAACTCGACCGCACCCCACGCTCAGAGAGTGCCAACGCCCCCGCCATCAGCGGCACAGCGTCGAGATGAATTTCGGCCCCCACGCCCGAGGCCTGCACCATGTTCATCACATGACCTGCCAGTCCAAACCCGGTCACATCCGTCATCGCATGAGCCCCGCTCAGATGCCCCGCCGCGATGCCCTGAGGCTGCATCATCACCTCATAGGCCTGCGCCACATCCGCACCTTGGGCCTCTGCTGCCATCTCGGCGGCCATCACAACACCGCTGCCAATGGGCTTGGTCACAACCAACGCGTCCCCGGGCCGCGCGCCCTCCAGCGTGATCGGCGCCCCCTCGCACAGGCCCGTCACCGTGAACCCCACGGTCATCTCCGCCCCCAAGGTGCTGTGCCCGCCTACGATCTCGGCCCCGGCGGCCCCCATCACATCGCGCGCGGCGGCGTCGATTTCGCGCAGGACCCGCTCGGCCAGCTCGGGCGATTGCTGCGGCACGATCACCGTACTCAGGGCCGCTTGCGGCGTGGCCCCCATGGCCCAGATGTCACCCAAAGCATGGACCGCGGCGATCCGTGTCTGCGTCACAGGGTCCAGCACCATGGCGCGCAAATGATCGGTGCTGATCACCTGCCCACCCGGCAACAGACCCGCATCCTCGCCCACCGCGCCGTCCCGACCCAAGGCGCGGGTCAGCGCGGGCATCCCCACTTTCGCACCGCACCCGCCGCAAAGCGGCTGGTCTACACTTGCCCCCTTGGCCCGCGGCCAGGGCAGCGCCGGGGCAGGGCCGCCCATCGGGGCGTCAAACTGGGTCATGAACTTGGTGTCGATCTGATCTTTCCAGCGCCACATCATCGGCCCGGCCAAGGTCACCCCAAACCGCTCCGCCAGAGCAGATTTTTCACCCAATGAGATCAGTTTAAGATAATCCCGCTGCGGCACATACTCCCGCAGGCCTGTGCCCGTCGACAACGCCGCGCGCAGATTGTCAAACAGCACCGGCGCCTGGCGCACCGCGTACACCCCGGCCTTGGGGCGGGGGGAGGCGGTCATATCCGCACAATCCCCCACGGCGAAAACGCTTGGGTCCCGACTGCGCAACCGGCTGTCCACGGGGATAAAGCCCGCCTCATTGGCAAGGCCTGTCTCCGCCATCCAATCATGGGGTTTGGCCCCGGCCGCCCCGGTGATAAAATCGGCCTCCACAACGCGCCCATCCGTCAGCGTCACACCCTCTGCGGAGAGGCGCGCAGGTGCGCACCCTTCCATCACCTCGATGCCATAACGCTCAAACGCGCGCCGCACCTGCCGGGCCGCCTTGGGTCCAACAGCAGTGAGGGCGCGCGAGCGATCAATGACGCGGATCTGCGCGTCTCGCCCGGCCACCCGCAGCCGATGCGCCATCGCCAGCGCCAGCTCCGCCCCGGCCACCCCGCCGCCCAGCACTGCCACGCGCGCGAGGTTTGTGCCGCGCACATAGTCTGCCCAGCGTTCTGCAAATCGCCCCAGCGGCTTGGCCGGCACGCCATGCTCTGCAAAACCCGGCAAATCCGGCATGACCGAGGTGATCCCCACATCCACCGCGGCCACGTCAAACCCCACATCCGGCCCGTTGCGCAGATGGATCACCCGTCGCGCCGGATCGATGCCGGATGCGGCATCCATGATCAGCCGCGCCCCGGCCTTGCGCGCCAATTGCACCAAATCAACATTAAGCTGCCGGCGCGTGTAGTGCCCTGCGACAAAGCCCGGCAACATCCCCGAATAAGGCGCAGTGGGCCCGGGATTGATCAGCGTCACCCGCGCCCCCGGCAGAGGGTCCATCGCCCATTTGTGCAAGACCAACGCATGAGTGTGCCCCCCGCCAATCAGCACGAGGTCTCGGGTCAAAGGAAGGTCGGACATCTTCATGGGCTCAGCCTTACCCGCCCAGATCAGGCAGGAAAAGGTCGGACCCCTCACATTCGCGGCAGGTTAGGCCAGCGCCTCTTCGATCAGTGCCCGCACTCGGACCCGCGCCTTAAGCCGCGTGGCCAGCAAAAACATCCCCGCCACCTTGCGCTGAATAAAGAGCAGGTCCATCGGCAAAGGCGGCGGCACGTAGTTTGTCTCGGCCAGCACGCGGCCCTTGGCATTCATCTCTGCCGACAGCGTGCTGGTGGCGAAATCCATCACATCGGCGCGCCGCACATGCTCAAACACCAATCCGTTCATCTCAAGGATCAGGCGGCGAAAAGGCTCTTGCGTCTGAGGCGTGATGATCCCCATCCGCTCTGCCGCCCGCTCAATCTCGGCTTTGTCCCCGGTCAATCCGGCAGCAAACACCGCCCGGTAGCGCGCGATGATATCCTCATCAAGATCCCGCGCGGCTCCGAAATCCAACAGCACGATCTGGCCCGTCTCAGAATTGTAGCGGTAATTCGCGAAATTGGGGTCGGTCTGCATCAGCCGAAAGGTGAACAATTCCCGCAGCATCAGCGCAATCAGCCGCTCTGCCACCCGGTCGCGCACCTCTTGGGCCGCGCCCGCCACCTCTTCGATATCCACACCGGGCACGAAACTCATCGCCAACACGGTCTTGGTGGTCAGTTCCGGCACCAGCTGCGGCACGTCAAACCCGGCTTCACCCGCCATCAGCGCGTGAAACTGCGCCAGATACCGCGCCTCGCGGTCGTAATCGGCCTCTTGATGGAGCTGCGCGCGCGCCTCTTCGAGATAGGGGGCAAGGTCAAATCCCGGCGGCGCCAGACCAGAGAGCTGAATGAGCCGGCCCACATTGGTCACATCGCTGTCAATGCTGCGCGCCACGCCTGGATACTGCACTTTGATGGCCAAATCCCGCCCATCCGGCAGGCGCGCGCGATGCACCTGCCCAATTGAGGCCGCCGCCATGGGGCGCACGTCAAAGCCCGAAAACCGCTTGCGCCAGCCCTCTCCCCAGGCGGCATTGAGCACGCTCTGCAATTGTTTGGGCGGCATGAAATCCGCATCTGCCCTGAGCCGCGCCATGATATCAGCCAGTTCAGGCGGCAGCATCTCACCGGTGTCCATCGACATCAGCTGCCCCATCTTCATCGCCGCCCCGCGCATCCGCGCCAATTGATCGGCGATCCGGCGAATATTGCCCGGCGTCAACAGCAGGTCTCGCGCCGTGGGGCTTTGCCCGCGCCCCAATTGCACCAGACCGTTCAGCGCCATGTTGCCCGCGACACCCGCGGTCATCGTGCCCATGCGCGTGGCCCGCGCCAAACGGGTCTGCGGGATGGGCACCGCGCGGGCATTGGAAAAAGAGCTGCTCATGCCCATGGAACTATGCCATCGCGCCTGCCATTCAATGCGCGCCCGGGTTTTTCAGCGCGTCCCCGGCCCGACCATTGCGCCATAGGTATTTTTAACAAGAAAGAAGCCGCAAGCCCCCGCTTCTTTCTTGTGACAAATACCTCGGGGGGGACGCGGCACGCGGCGGGGGCAGCGCCCCCAATTGCCGCCCCCATTTTCCGCAGTGGATTGTCGCAGTGGATTGACGCGGCAGCTTGGGCCGGGCAAGCTCGCGTATCTGTCTGCTTTCGCCCAAGGACGCCTGCCCATGGACACCTTATCTCCGCTTGCCCCAAACTCTGCCGAGGCGCGCGATATCGCCTATCATTTCCATTCCTACACCAACGCCATGGCCCATGCCGACCAAGGCCCCCAGATCATGGAACAGGCACAAGGTGTTTATGTCTTTGACAATCAGGGAAAAAAATACATCGAGGCGATGGCCGGGCTCTGGTCCGTGGCCGTTGGCTTTGGCGAAAAACGCCTGATCCAGGCCGCGACCCAGCAGATGGAAAAGATGGCCTACTACCACAATTTCGCCCACCGCGCGCACCCGGCCGCGATTGATCTGGCTGAAAAGCTGGTCTCCATGGCGCCGGTGCCGATGTCCAAGGTATTTTACACAAATTCCGGGTCCGAGGCGAATGACACGGTGATGAAAATGCTCTGGTATCGCTCCAACGCCATGGGCATGCCGGAGAAAAAGAAATTCATCTCCCGCATCCGTGGCTATCACGGCGTGACCATTGCCTCGGCCTCGCTGACGGGGCTGCCTTACAACCACACCTCGTTTGATCTGCCCATCGACGGTGTGCTGCACACCACCTGCCCGCATTACTGGAAAGAGGGCCGCGATGGCGAAACCGAAGAAGAGTTCGCCACCCGCTGCGCCGAAGATCTCGACCAGATGATCCAGGAGGAAGGCCCCGACACCATCGCTGCCTTCTTTGCCGAGCCCGTGATGGGGGCTGGCGGCGTCGTGGTGCCGCCCGCCACCTATTGGGAAAAGGTGCAGGCGGTGCTGGCCAAATACGACATCATTTTCGTGGCCGATGAGGTGATCAACGGCTTTGGCCGCACCGGCAACATGTTCGGCTCCCAGACCTATAACCTAAAGCCGGATGTGATCGTGCTCTCCAAGCAAATCACGTCGAGCTACGTGCCTTTCTCCGCCATCCTCGTGAATGACCGTTTTTACGCACCCATCGCCGAAGAAAGCGGGCGCATCGGCGTGTTGGGTCACGGCTTTACCGGCGCGGGCCACCCGGTGGGCGCGGCGGTCGCGCTGGAAAATATCAAGATCATCGAAGAGCGGGGCCTGGTGGAAAAAGCAGCTGAAACCGGCGCCTATTTCCGTCACAAGCTGGGCCAGTTTGAGGCCCATCCCTTCGTGGGGGAAGCGCGCGGCGTGGGCCTCATTGCCGCGCTGCAACTGGTCCATCCTGAGTTTGAAACCAAACCGGGCGTGCTCGGCGCGGCCATGGGCAAGGAGCTTTATGCCCGCGGTGTGATCTCACGCCCGATGATTGACGCGATGGCCTTCTGCCCGCCGCTGATCATTGAGCGCGATCAAATCGATGCCATCATCGCGGCTGTGGCTGAGGGGCTAGAGGCGCTCTCCGGTCATGCATTTTCCCCGATGGACAACACATAAGAACAGCAACACGCGCCCCGGACCTGATCCGGGGCCTCGCGCTGTAATGGCGGGGTTTACCCCTCAAACACAAACGGGCTGTCAAACTCCGCCAGCGTCACCGCGACCTCATCTTTGGCCGATAGCACCGGCGCACCGTCCAGGCCCCACTCAATCCCGCAGCTGTCCCACCGCACGGACCCGTCACAGTCCGGCGCGTAGTAATCGGTGCATTTGTAAATCACCTCGGTGTCTGGCACCCGCGTGACAAACCCGTGCAAAAACCCCTTGGGCACCAACAACTGCTTGCCGTTCTCCGCGCTCAGCTCCACCCCCGTCCACTGCCCATAGGTCGGTGAGCCGACGCGCACATCCACGGCCACGTCAAACAGGCACCCCTGTCCGCAGCGCACCAGCTTGTCCTGCGCAGACGGCGGCGATTGAAAATGCAATCCGCGCAGCGTGCCCACCTCACCGGACATGGAATGATTGTCCTGCACGAAATCCATCTCGATCCCGTGCTCTTGCAGGCGCTTGCGGTTCCAGCTTTCCGAGAAAAACCCCCGCGCATCACCAAAGCGGGCGGGCGTCAGGATCAGAACCCCGGGAAGATTGGTCTCTTCGATCTGCATGGGTTCTGCCTTTCGTCGCATTGGGTTGCGCAGCCTTTACCGTAGACCGGCGCGGAGGACTAGATCAAGATGCCGCGCGCGCGCAACTCTTCGCGGATCGCCTCGCCGTCCGCACCGCGCTCGGGTGGTGGGTTCACCTCCCCGCGGCGCCCGTCAAAGCGAGGCGCGGGCGCGGGCTGTAGCGTCTCGCCCGCGCGCTGCCAAACGCCTCGATGCGCCATATGCGGATCATGCTCTGCCTCCCACGGGGACAAAACCGGGGCGACACAGGCATCCGTGCCTTCAAACAGCGTCAGCCAATGGGCACGCGGCGCGGCGGCAAAGATGGCGCGCAGCCTGGTGGTCTGCTCAGGCCAAAGATCGTGGTCATATTGCGCGGCAAAACTCGGGTCCTGCGCCAGGCCCATCCGCTCTAGGAAGATGGCATAGAACTGCGGCTCCAACGCTTGCACCGTCAGCCATGCCCCGTCCGCGCAGTCATAGCTCTGACACCAATGCGGCCCATCCAGCAGGCTTTGACCGCGCGCTTCCTGCATGTGTCCTTGCGCGGCCATCGCCATCAACAGCGCGGTCATATGGGCCGAGCCATCCACGATCGCGGCATCGACCACCGTGCCTTTGCCGGTCTTGGCCGCCTGCAAAAACCCCGCCAGCAGGCCCGCCACCAGATACATCGCGCCGCCTCCGATATCGCCCACCAACGTGGCGGGCGTCAGCGGCGGTGTGCCCGGCGCGCCCGCATACCACAGCGCGCCCGACACCCCGATATAGGCCAGATCATGCCCGGCGGTGGTGGCGCGCGGCCCGTCCTGCCCCCAACCGGTCATCCGGCCATAGACCAGGTGCGGCGTGTCGGCCATGACCTGATCGGGCCCCAGCCCCAACCGCTCCATCACACCTGGTCGCAGCCCTTCGATCACACCGTCCGCGGTTTGGATCAACGCGCGGGCCACGCGCAGATCGTCTTCGGATTTGAGATCCAGAACGATCGACCGCTTGCCGCGATCCAACAGGCTCGGGGCAGGGGGCGTGGCTGGGGCAGGGCTCTGGCGCGGACCGCTCTGAGGGCGATGCACCACGATCACCTCCGCCCCGAGATCGGCCAGCATCATGCCCGCAAAAGGCGCAGGCCCCAATCCCTCAAACTCAACAATGCGCAAATTCGACAGCATGAAACCTCCTATTTTTTGAGCAATATGCTGCAGCGGCAGCGTCCGCTTGAAAATTAATCAAAAGTTGATGTTTTTGTTAATAATTCTCGTTAAAATTGAGCTAGCTTGGTCGCGCGGGTTTTCGCCTGAGAGACCCTTGTGAGGGGAAACACTGTTGAAACATGCCAGATACGTCCAAATATTACCGCTATCACCTTTGGCGGCGTCGACACCCAAAGACCACATAAGTGGCTGTGTCGACGGGGTAGAGATTATCGATCCAACGGCGTCTCGCGCGCACGCAGAGAGAGGGTGAAATGGAACTTCAAGGCACTCATAAATTCGATGCAGACCCCAAGGTTATTTGGCACGCTCTGTTTGATCCCAAGGCGCTGATCACCTGCGTGCCCGGGGCCAAACGGATCAACGGCTCCATCCGCGATGGCTTCACCGCTGAGGTTGAAACCCATTTCGGCCCCATGACCATCGCCTTCCAGGGTGAGATTTCCGTGGTCGACATGACCCCGTTCCAATCGGTCAGCCTCAAGGGCAAAAGTCGCGGCCTCGCCGACATCATGCTAGAGAAGCGTGATGGCAAGACGCTCTTGTCCTACCACGTGTCCGTCACCGTAGGGGGCCGGTTTGGCCGCCTGGGTGAGGGGGTCGTGACCAGCTTTGCCAAATCGATGGTCGATACGTTCTTTGCGGAACTTGAACAGGTCGTGGTCAACGCCTGATCCCGCGCATGCGGTGACCTAGAAAACAAACGCGCCGGACCAGATGGCCCGACGCGCTTGGTGCTGCATAACTTGTTTGGGGTGGGCCGTTCAGGCCCCTTCGATCACATTCGCGATGATCTGCCCGATGACTTTGGACCCTTTGAAGGAGGGATGCACCATGTCGATCCCGTGGTAGGACCCATCGCCATGAGGCACCAGATCTTCCAGCGACAGGTAAATCAGGCCGCGATCCAGCTCTGCCAGCTTGGCAATGCGCGCTTCCATCTTAGCGCCTTCATCGCGGCAATGCTCAATCGGTGACACCCGGCCGGGGCTGCGCATGTAGCCCACATAAATCACTTTCGCACCGGACTGACGCAGATCGGACAAAAAGCCCGGGATCGTCCCTTTGGTGCCATCCTCAGAAATCAGCCGATCAATCTTGGCATCGCACACCAAACAGCCACAGCCCATCCACAGATCATTGCCGCCGCCATTCACGACGACCCAATCCCATTGGCCCGGCACATATTGCTTGGTAATGTTCATGCCCGCCGCGCCCGAGATCGGCAGCGCATAGTGGAACCGCGCCCCCACGATGGAGCGATCCACCACGGGTTCGCGCAGGGTCTGTTCAATGGCATCAGCAACGGAGGCGTCATTCAGTCGGTTGAAGGCCATCATCGAGTCCCCCACCACCAAAATCCGAGAGGGGAAATCGCGCGACACAGATTCGCCACACCCGGCGAGAAACACACACGCAAACACAACGCTCAATACACGAGAGAAAAACATAGGAAAGGCACGTCCCATTCTAGGACGGTCACTTCGGCCTGAACTGGCCAACGCTTTCGGACTTTGCCTTTGGCGTCGCGAAGTAAACCGTGACGCCCCCACGGCGGAAACGTGGCAGAAACATGTCCGGGCCTCAACAATTTTTCTGCGCGATTGTTTCCGAGCCCTCAACAACCCCCTGTTTTTTCAGGAATTACGCGATTTTCGCACAGGTTGGTCGCAGTTTTCGGCGATTGCCCCCATCAAAAACCTGTCTAAATCTTGCCACAATTCAGCAAAAGGCCGACTCACTTGCCCCCAATCGTCGATGTTCAGAACCTCGCCAAACGCTATGCGGGCGGGTTTGAGGCGCTCAAAGGCGTCTCTCTCGCCATTGAGGAGGGGGAGATTCTCGCCCTTCTGGGCCCCAATGGCGCGGGCAAGACCACGCTCATTTCCACGCTTTGCGGCATATCAGAGCCGAGCTCGGGCCACGCCACGATCGGCGGCCATGACGTGCAAAAAGGCTACCGCGCCGCGCGACAGCTTGTGGGCCTCGTGCCGCAAGAGATCTCGCTTGAGCCGTTTGAAAAGGTCATCGACACCGTCCGCTACACCCGCGGCCTCTTTGGCATGCGTCAGGATCAGGCGCTGCTTGAGGATATCCTGCACAAACTCACGCTTTGGGAAAAGCGCGACACACGTGTGACCGCGCTCTCTGGCGGGATGAAGCGCCGGGTGATGATCGCCAAGGCGCTCTATCATGAACCCCGCGTCCTGTTTCTGGATGAGCCTACGGCCGGCGTCGACGTGGAACTGCGCCGCGACATGTGGAACGTGGTGGCAGATCTCAAGGAGAGCGGCGTCACCATCATCCTCACCACGCACTATATAGAAGAGGCCGAGGCCATCGCCGACCGCATCGCCGTGATCAACCACGGGGAAATCCTGCTGGTGGAGGAGAAGGCCAAACTCATGCAGCGCATGGGCCAAAAGCAGCTTGAGATCGAACTGACCCAGCCTGTCATGACCCTGCCCACCGCGCTGTCAGAATTTGCCCTTGAGATCGCGGATAGCGGTCACCGCCTCATCTATACCTACGATACCAAAGGCGAACGCACCGGCATCACCCGGCTGTTGTCGGCCTTGGCCGAGGCGGGCATCGCGCTGCGCGATCTTCAGACCTCGCAATCCAGCCTCGAAGATATCTTCGTGGGTCTCGTCAAGGAGGGGGCGCAATGAACCTCATCGCCATCTGGTCGATCTACAAATTCGAAATGGCCCGCTTCCTGCGCACCTTGATGCAAAGCTTCGTCTCGCCGGTCCTGTCCACCTCGCTCTATTTCGTGGTCTTCGGCACCGCCATCGGCAGCCGCATCCAAGAGGTCGAAGGCGTGAGTTACGGCGCCTTCATCGTGCCGGGCCTGATCATGCTCTCGGTCATGACCCAATCGATCTCCAATGCCTCCTTCGGGATTTACCTGCCCAAATGGACCGGCACGATCTTTGAGCTGCTCTCCGCCCCGGTCAATTTCTTTGAGGTGGTTGTGGGCTATGTGGGGGCGGCGGCGACCAAGGCGCTCTTTATCGGCGCGCTCATTTTGGTCACCTCGTTTTTCTTTGTCGATTACGAAATCCAATACCCGCTGGCGATGCTGGCCTTCCTCGTGATGACCTGTCTGAGCTTTTCGCTCTTTGGCTTCATCATCGGCATCTGGGCGCAGAATTTTGAACAGATTCAGCTGGTGCCCCTTTTGGTGATCACGCCTTTGGTGTTCCTCGGCGGGTCGTTTTATTCGATCTCCATGCTGCCGCCCGTCTGGCAAACGGTGACGCTCTTCAATCCGGTGGTCTACCTGATCTCCGGCTTCCGCTGGTCGTTTTTTGGCGAGGCTGACGTGGCCATCGGCACCAGCCTTCTGGCCATCGCCGCCTTCACCGCGATCTGCCTGTTCCTGATCTGGCGCATCTTCAAAACAGGCTACCGCATCAGAAGCTAGGTGACCCCGCCCCGGGGGTGTTGCGGGGGCGCGCGGCGTTATAAAAAAGGGGGCCGCGCGACTGCCCGGGGGGGGTGGTGGGGGGGCCCGCGGGGTGGGTGTTGTGGTCCACGACCCCCCCCCCCCCCGGGGCGCGGGGGGAGTGTGAGCCACATATGCATAAGCTGGTCCACGAGAAAAACCCGCCCCGGACTT
>JBCCDT010000028.1:0-35941 GCA_039030635.1 Pseudomonadota bacterium | reverse complement strand
GCAGGTCAACACCCTGCTTGGCATTCCAAGGCAGAGGGCTTACCTAGCCAGTTAAGCGAATTGACAGGAGGGCCCGATGGCCGAGATCAAAGACCCCGAAAACACCATCCTGATGGAGCTCAAGGACGGCACTGTGACCATCGAGCTGTTGCCAGATGTGGCGCCGTTGCATACCGAGCGGATGAAAGAGCTTGCTCGGTCTGGCGCCTATGACAACGTGGCCTTCCACCGGGTGATTGACGGGTTCATGGCGCAGACGGGCGATGTGGCCAATGGCAACATGGAACAGGATTTCAACCTGCGCATGGCGGGCACAGGCGGCAGTGACCTGCCCAACCTCAAGGCGGAGTTTTCCGGCGTGCCCCATGATCGCGGCACCTTGGGGGCGGCGCGCAGTCAGAACCCCGACAGCGCCAATAGCCAGTTCTTTATCAACTTCTCGGACAACCATTTCCTGAACCGCCAATACACGGTCTATGGCCGCGTGATTGACGGGATGGAGCATGTGGATGCCATCGCCCGAGGGGAGCCGCCCATGTCGCCCGACCGCATGGTGAGCGTGAAGGTGGCCGCAGATGCGTAAACTGGGGGCGGCCCTGGCCTTGGGCCTGATCAGCGGGCCCGCGCTGGCCAGCGGGATTGAGATCGAGGTGTCGGGCGTGGCCAATGGCACCATCGCGATCGATCTGTTGGAGGATGTGGCCCCGCAACATGTGGAACAGATCACGACGCTGGCCGAAGAGGGCTTTTATGACGGGGTGTATTTTCATCGCGTGATCAGCGGATTCATGGCGCAAACCGGCGATGGGCAGTTTGCCAAGGCCGAGGGTGGCAACCTGCGCCGCGCTGGTATGGGCGGCAGTGAAAAGCCCGACCTCACGGCAGAGTTTTCGGACATCCCTTACGAGCGGGGGGTCGTCGGCATGGCGCGCAGTGAGAACCCCAACAGCGCCAATAGCCAGTTCTTTATCATGTTCGACGCAGCCCCATTTCTCGATGGTCAATACACGGTCGTGGGGCGTGTGACGTCCGGCATGGAGATCGTGGATAAGATCAAGAAAGGCCGCGGACAAAGCGGAACAGTGCCAGGCGAGCCTGACCAGATGGTCAAGGTCACTGTCACTGAGTGATCCGCGGACAGCCTGATGACCGCCACCGGCTATGAGCCGCACAATACGCTAAAACCGGTGTCCAAAGGGCTTTGGCTCGTGGACGGCGCGCCGGTGGTGCGGGCTTTTGTGCCCGTGCCGATGCGGGCCGTTGTGGTGCAGCTTCAGGACGGTGGGCTTTGGATCTATGCACCCATAGAGCTGACGGACCGTTTGGCCGCGGAATTGGCCGAGATAGGAGAGGTCGCGCATATTGTGGCGCCCACCCCGGAGTATGAGGCGCGCGCCGAGGCGTGGGCGGATGCCTACCCAAAGGCGCAGCTTTGGACGGCGGAGGATTTGACACCGGACAAGGCGGAAACGGCGTGGCGTGGGCAATTGCACCAGATTGTCGCGCGCACCGGGGCCAAGCGGCGCGAGGCAGTGTTTTGTCATCGCCCGTCGCGGACGTTGATCTTTGCCGATTTGTTTGAGGTGATTGAAACCAAGTTTTTGCCGACCTGGACGCGTCCTATCGTGTGGTTTTCCGGGACAGATGAAAGTGGCGGGCATATGCGCCCCACCCATCGGTGGAACCGCAAATACGATGATAAGGTCGCGCTGGGTCGCGACATTGAGACGATCATGGAATGGGGCCCGCGCGGGATAATCCCGGGGCATGGGCGATGCTTTGAGGCCCACGCGGTGCGGCAGTTGGAACGTGCGTTTCGCAAAGAGCTTCGGCCATTGCGCTGGGAAACCGCGTTTCAGAAAAAAGAGCCTTAACTGACGCTCGTCGCTCCCCAAGGTCGCGTCTCGCTTCTGTTGCGCTACCGGATCAGGTTCATGCGCAGTTTCAGCCCGCGTCGCGCTTCCTGCGGCAAATGTCGGTTGAGACGGCGATTGATCAGGCCAAAAACGCCGATCAGCACCAGCGTGAGCAAAATGAAGTAGAAGGCCAGGATCGGGTAGGGCACGAACGGGTTGAACGTTTTGTCCGCAAAGTAGCGCGCGTAATAAAGCGCATCGCCGCGCTGTTGCCACGTGGGAAAACCTGAAAAGAAGACCAGCGTGGTGGCGTGGAAAAGAAAAATCGCCTCGTTGGTATAGGCGGGCCATGCAAGCCGCAGCATCGTTGGCCAAACAATGCGTTTGAAGCGGGGCCAACCGGAAAACCCGTAGGCATCTGCCGACTCCACATCACCTTTGGGGATCGCGCGCAGCGCGCCATAGAATATCTCACCGGAATAGGCGGCCGTATTGAGGAAAAGCACGATCAGCGCGCCCAGCCAGGCGGCGGAGAAGGGCTCAAAGATCGGGTGCACGCCTTTCAGGGTGAGAAAGAGGAAATACGCAAAAAAGAACTGGATGAAGAGCGGCGAGCCGCGGAAAATGAAGATGAACCATTCCGATGATTTTCGGATCGCCAGGTTCGCCGACCCTTTGCCAATCGCCACGGCCGTCGCCAAGAAAAACCCGCTGATCAGGGCCAAAATGCCGAAATAGACATTCCAGATCAGACCGGACCCGATCAGAACGAAATGCTCGCAGAGCGTAAAGTCCTCGCGCGGCAACAGCCGTTCACCGTAGCCCAGGCTGCGCAGGGCATAGTCCTGAAAGGTCTGCCCACAGTTCATGCGGCTTTCCTCTGTGCTTCGCCGCCGGTCGTGGCTTGGCCATGGCTCAGGCGGGTCATCAGGCGTTCCAGGACGATCTCGGACACCCGCGTGAAAGACAGGTAGAACACCAACAGCGCGAGAAAGTACCACATGCGCCAATCGCCATGGGGGTAGTCGGTGAAGCGTGCGTTGACCGTGGCCCCCAACTCCCGCGCCCAATAGACGATGTCCTCGACGCCCAGGAGAAACAGCAAGGGCGTGGCCTTGATCAGCACCATCCACAGGTTCGACAGGCCCGGCAGCGCATATAGCCACATTTGCGGTACAAGGATGCGCCAGAAGGATTGACGCCGTGTCATCCCATAGGCCTCAGCCGTTTCGATCTGGCCACGGGGGACCGCGTTCATCGCGCCATAGATGACTTGGGCCGCAAAGGCTCCAAAAACGATAGCGAAAGTCAGCACTGCCACGAAAAACCCATAGGTTTCATGCACCCATTGCGGGGCTGTGCCGAGCGGCAATTTGGCCTCGGCGCAGACGATGAAATCATTGCCTTGGCGAATTGGCTCGGTCCAATCGGGGCATTTTATGGAATGGCGGATCCACTCGAAAAATTGGTCAAGTGCGATGACAAAGAACAAAAAGAACGCGATGTCCGGTACGCCGCGCACGATGGAAATGTAGCCTTTGCCGAACCAGCGCAGCGCAAAGAAATTGGATCGCGCCGCCGCCGCTCCGCCAAAGCCAAAAAGCAGCGCGGTGGGTGCGGTGATCGCCAAAAGCGTCAGAACCACGATCACGGAGTAGTAAAGCTGCTGGTGTTTGCCCGTTGTCAGATAGCAGGCAAACCACCGAAATGTATCGAGCGCGGCTGGATCGGTGCAAAAGCTGAACATGAATACCCCTTCGCCCACCACGGTGACGGATTCGCCCATCTTGTCAATGTGATCGTCCCGCTTGCCGTCCTTCGGACGCCGCGTCAGAGTAGAAGTGATGCAAAAGCAGATCATCATCGTGGGCGCGGGCGTCATCGGGGCGTCCGTGGCCTATCATGCGGCGCGGTCGGGGGTGCGCGTGACCGTGCTCGATGCCGGTGAGGCGGGGGCGACGGCGGCCTCTTTTGGTTGGATCAACGCGTCCTATTTTCTGAACGAGGATCACTATCGGTTGCGGGTCGAGGGGATTGCCGCGTGGCATCGGTTGGAGGAGGCGTTGGACCTGCCGATTGCATGGTGCGGATCGCTGTGTTGGGAAGAGGGGCGGCTTGAGGCGCGGCAAGAGGCGCTGAAACGGCTGGGCTATGGCGTTGAGATGATCGACGCCGCTCGGTTTGCCACGCTTGAGCCGAATGTGGGTCATCCGCCGGCGCAAAGCTTGCTTTTGCCGCAAGAGGGTGTTGCGGAGCCTGCCGCTTTGGCCGCGCAAATTCTTATGGCCGCGCAAGAGGCAGGCGCGCGGGTGATGCGTGGTTTGCGCGTGACGGGATTTGAAAGTGATGGTGCGCAGATCACGGGCGTTGAGACGGACACCGGATCGTTGCAGGCCGATGAGGTGCTGATCGCGGCGGGGGTGGGGTCTGCACCGCTCATGTCGATGTTGGGTTTCGATTTGCCGATGCTGCACTGTCCTGCGCTCGTGATCAAAACAGCACCGGTGCCCAAGGTTTTGACGCATATCCTTGTCAGTGATGCGGGCGAGGTGCGGCAACTGCCCTGCGGGGCGTTGGTGATGCCGGCTGTTGTGGGGCATCAAAGCGATGACGCCAGTGCCGTCAATGACTTGGAGGCGGAGACGCAAACCGCTCTGGCACGGTTGCAGGCTTTGGTGCCGGATATCCCTCTGACCTTGGCGGAAACGATGCTGGCCGCGCGCCCGATGCCGGGGGATGGTCTGCCCGCAGTGGGCGTTGTCCAAGAGGGCGTGTATCTGGCGACCATGCATTCCGGCATCACCCTGGCCGCCATCATGGGGGAATTGATCGGTGATGAGCTGCTCCACGGTGAGACAAATCACACCCGCGCGTGGCTTGCCCCCTATCGGCCACAGCGTTTCACACAAACCGATACTTGAGATACTTCCACCAAGCCTGACGCCTGTCCCGCCCCGGCGGCGCGTAGTGGAGGGCCCAGGCCAAAGCCTCGCGTTTGGAGGCGCGTTTGTGGGTGCGAGAGATCGTGCCACTGTCGGTGTTGGTGGTGGACGCCTGCGCAGAATGCACAATGCGCTCCCCCAGCCCTTGCCGCGCCAATCTCAGATAGAGCTCATAATCCATCGCAAAGGCGGCCCTTTCGTCGAAGGGATTGGCCTTGATCACGTCCCCGCGCAGGAACGTGTTTTGCATCCCTGCGATCGTGCGATGGCGCAGCAGGTTGGCCATGGAGAAGGTTTTGGCGGGGCAGGTGCGATAGACAGGGTCCCGCCCGTCCCGCGCGGTGTAGCTGTCAAAAAAGAGGCCTATGTCATCTGGGTTGGCCTCAAAATGCGCGCTGACGGTACGGAGCACGCCAGCCTCAAGAAAGTCATCTGCCCCGAGATAACCAAAGATTGCGTCCTTTGGCATCTGCGCGACACCTAGGTTGATGGCATGTGCGAGGCCGCGTTCGGGCTTGTTCACCCATGTGATGTCGGGACGCTGGGCGAAGGCCGCGATCAGATCATGGGTGCCATCGGTGGAGGCGCTATCGACCAGGATCAGGCTTTTGTCATCATGATCTTGCGCATCAAAACACGCGATCGCCCGTGCAAGGGTCGCCGCGGCGTTGCGTGTGGGCAGGATGATGCAGATATGTGCCAAAGGAGGCCCCCAATACCGCTAAGACAAAGCGATCCTAACGGAAATCGCGCAAAAAGCGACCTGCGTGTTGGCGCCACCTATGGGCCCTGCGGTGATTTTGGTTGCGTGCAAATTGAACCTGCTGCTAAGGCCCGCCAATGACCAAAGCGCCGCGCATTTCCGTCTGCATCCCCGCCTATGACATGGCAGGCGATGGCGCGGCGTTCCTGACGCCCGGCCTCGATGGTCTGGTCGCGCAGGACTACGTGGATTTTGAGGTGGTGGTGTCCGATCAATCGGACAATGACGCCATCGAAACCCTTTGTGCCAGCTATGCCGACCGATTGCAGATCACCCATGTCTATTTTCGCGACGGGCCGCGCCAAGGGTCGGCCAATTGCAATAATGCGTTCCGACATGCGCGCGGTGATATCCTCAAAGTGCTGTTTCAGGATGATTATCTGTGTGATCCGACCGCGCTGACGCAGCTGGCGCAGGCCTTTGACCAACCGGGCATGCAATGGGCGCTGATGGGCTCCGCCGTGACGCGGGACCTTGAGACGCTCGAAAACCCGATGGTGCCCAAATATACGTCGCGCACGCGCTACGGGTTCAACACGATCTCCAGCCCCTCGGTGTTGGCTTTTGAGGCCGGGCATGATGTGTGGTTCGACGAAAACCTGATCTGGCTGATGGACGCGGATATGTTCTACAGCTGCTATCTGGCCTTTGGAGAGCCTGCGATCTTGCCTGACACGATGGTGGCCAACCGCATTCATGCGGGCCAAGTGCAGCGCAATATGGATCGGTCCGTATGCCGCCAAGAGGTGCTTTATGTGGCGCGCAAACAAGGTCTGATCCGTGCGCCTGGCGATCTGCGCGCATTTTTGTGGCAATACATTAAACATGTCGGGCGGTAGAGCCCTGCGAGCCGGGGCCTCTGGCGAGCGCTTACTTCTTCAAACCGAGCAACTGCGTCAGCGACTTGCGCGCAGGCCGTTTTGGGCGGCGCGTCGAGGCGGGTTTGGATTTTGAGACATCCTCGCACACATATCCGAACCGGGCAAAATCCGCTTTGTAGATGTCTTGGATCAAGGCCATGGACGCATCGGTCAGCGGTGATTGCGCGGCTGCGTAATCCGATCCCCCGCGGCTTTTGTTTTCATGGGGCAGGGTGCGGGGGCCACGCTCTTTGCCCTCCAGCCGGTCGAGATGCGCGACAATGCCGTCAATCCCGTCTTCCATGCGAAACACTGTTGCGTCTTTGGGGATGAGGTCATGGGCCGGGCGGGCGTGATTGTCGAACTGAAAGGGTTGGGCGGCGCGGGTCTCAGCCCAACGCGCCAGCCAATCGTTGATATCCGTGTCCTCAGGGATCGATTTTTCCCCCACGCGCTGAAAATCAAACGCGCTGCGCAGACGTGACACAGGGTGGCGCACCACGGCAAAACTGGACGCGATCCATTTGCGCGGGATGAGCAGCTCAAGAGAGGCGACATCCACATGCTGGGGCGAACTGCGCGTCCATCGCTGCTCTTCCGACAGGCTCAGATAGCGCGAGTTCTGAAATGCGATCTCGCCGAAGCGTTTGCGCAGATACACCTCGACCGAGGCCCCGGCGCATTTGGGCACATGGGCAAAATAGTGCAGGTCGCTGTTGATTCTGAAAAGCGGCATGATCTTGGATTAGCCGGAATGTCGCCGCGCGTCACCCCGCCCGCTGCAGCATTCCAAAGAGATCACGCGGGTCGTCAGGATCTGCCAGAAGATCGAGATCGAAGTAAAGATCCGTCCCCTGGATCCGGTTGCGCACATAGCGCAGTGCGCTGAAATCCTCGATGGCGAACCCCACGGAGTCAAAAAGCGTGATCTGCTTGTCAGACGTGCGCCCCTTGGCGGCCCCTGTCATGACCTGCCATAACTCCGTCACAGGGTGGTCATGGGCCAATTGTTGTATCTCACCTTCAACCCGTGTTTGCGGCGGGTATTCGACAAAGATGTCGGAGCGGTGCAACACATCCGCGGTGAGCTCCGTCTTGCCTGGGCAATCGCCGCCGATGGCGTTGATATGCACCCCTTCGCCGATCATGTTGTCGGTCAGAATGGTGGCGTATTGCTTGTCTGCGGTGCAGGTCGTGATGATCTCCGCGCCTTCCATCGCTTCCTCGGATGAGCGGCATTTGACGACACTGAGCCCCAGACCCGCCAGGTTTGCCCCCGCTTTGTCAGTCGCGGCCGGATCAATGTCATAAAGACGCACCGAGGTGAGACCACAGATCGCCTTCATCGCCAGGCTCTGAAACTCCGATTGCGCGCCATTGCCGATCATCGCCATGGTCTTGGCACCCTTTGGGGCCAAATATTTCGCGACCAACGCCGAGGTGGCCGCCGTGCGCATCGCCGTCAGGACCGTCATTTCACTCAACAGTACGGGGTATCCGGTATCCACATCGGCAAGCAGGCCGAAAGCGGTGACCGTTTGCAGCCCCTCCGCCGTATTCTTGGGGTGGCCGTTGACATATTTGAAGCCATACACCTCCCCATCCGAGGTGGGCATCAGCTCAATCACACCGTCCGAGGAATGCGACGCCACACGCGGGGTTTTGTCGAAGAGGTCCCACCGTTTGAAATCCGCCTCGATATAGTCGGCCAGGCCGATCAGCATCTCCTCAAGGCCGATGTGATGGACAAGCCGCATCATGTTTTCAACGGAAACGAAGGGCACCAGCGCTTTGTCAGAGGGCGGCAGTTGAGGCATGTCCTTGTCCTTATCCAAAGGCCTGCGTCGGTCGGTCAAAGACACGGCGACCGAGCGCAGAGGCGGTCAGATCCACCATGATCTGTGCTGTGCGGCCGCGATCATCGAGAAATGGGTTCAGCTCTGCTAGATCAAGCGAGGTCATCAGCCCGCTGTCCGAGATCATCTCCATCACCAGATGCGCTTCCCGCATGGTGGCCCCGCCCGGCACGGTCGTGCCCACGGCGGGTGCAAAGGAAGGATCCAGAAAATCCACGTCGAGCGAGACATGCAAGGCGCCCCCCGCCTCGGCGACATCTTGCAGAAACGCAGCCAATGGCCGGGCGATACCGCCTTCGTCAATCGCGCGCATATCGGCATAGCGGATCGCGGAGGTCTGCATCACCTCTCGTTCAGGTTCGTCAACCGACCGCAGGCCCAGAATACAGATATTGTCATGGGGGATCGGATGGGTGATCTCGGGAAATCCATGAAACCCGTCCCGCCCGGTGACATACCCCAAAGGCGTGCCGTGAAGGTTGCCCGAGGCCGTTGATTGCGGCGTGTGAAAATCGGAATGCGCATCGAGCCAAAGCACAAATTGCGGGCGGCCTACATGCGCGGCGTGACGGGCCACACCGGCCACCGTGCCAAGCGACATGGAGTGATCGCCGCCCAGAAAGATCGGCATGCCTTCTTGCATCGCCCTTTCGCCCGCGGCGATCAGCGCTTCCGTCCACCCAATGGTTTGGGCAGGCGCATAAAGATGGTCCGGCAAGCGCGCCGGTGCAGTGGCGTCTGTCGGGCTCAGATTGCCAGTGTCGATCACGGTGTGACCAAGACGTTCAATCGCGCGGCCCAAACCCGCGACACGGTACGCATCAGGGCCCATCACACAGCCCTGACGGGGTTTGCCGCTGTCAATCGGCGCGCCGATCAAAATGCAGGTCTCCGAGGCCATATGCATCTCCTTGGTCCAATTTTTCGCCGGTATCTTGCCGAAACGTGTTGAATTGAACCCGGTATTTTGGCCTAAATGCGCATATATTGTTCAATTTGACAGGTAACAGTACCGATATGGACGATCTTGATCAAAGGCTGATCGCGGCACTGCGCCACAATGCGCGGGCCTCCTTGTCAGAGCTGGCGCTGATTTTGGGGGTCACGCGAAGCACGGTGCGCGCGCGCATGGAACGGTTGCGCGATGCAGGCGACATTGTGGGCTATACGGTCGTGTTGAAAGGCGATGCGGCGGTCGATCCCGTGCGCGCGCTCACATTGATCAGCATTGAGGGGCGCGGCAAAGAGCGGATTTTGCGGCAACTGGATGGGATCGGTCAGGTCCGGTCGGTCCATTCGACCAACGGGCGTTGGGATCTCATCGTGGAGATTGGGGCCGCGACGCTGGAAATCCTCGATGATGTTCTGTCTCAGATCCGGCGATTTGACGGTGTCTCTCAGTCAGAGACCAACCTTCTTTTGAGCACGAAACGCGCCACGGGTGGCCGAAGCCTCTGACCCGGTTGCGCGCTCAATTCATGCGATGGCTTTGACGCAGTGCGGTGATCCAAAGCGCGACCAATCCAAAGGACAAGATCGCGTTCCAACTGGCCATGGAGAGCCCCGCCAATTGCCAGGCCACCTCATCGCAGCGCACCAAGGGGGCGGCCATAATCTGATCGAGGAGTTCTTCTGCGCTGAGACCATCAATGGGCTGCGAACTGCAGGTCGAAGGCCCCTCCCACCAGCCGCGTTCAACCCCGGTATGAAAGATCCCGATCGCGCCGGTGGTCAACGCGGCAAGGGCACCAAGTGCAGGGAGGATCGGACCAGGGCGCAGCATCACCAGCGCACCGATCCCAATGGCCACCGCATGGGGGTAGCGCTGCCAAATGCACATGGGGCAGGGCGCGTAGCCCAGCGATTGAAACACAAATGCCCCGCTCAATAGAAGCGCCGAGCCCAGTGCCGCCAGCCCCGCCCAGGCTTGGGGCGTGATCGAGGCGGCACGGTTCACCCCGCAATCCATCCTTTGATCAGGCTGGCCAGGCTCGCGCCCGCGAAGATCAGCGTGCCAATCCAGACCGTGCCGATGATTGAGCCCAGGATCACGAGGATCCCGTCGCGCTGCAACAGGCCCATGGACACGATCACCACGGCAAAACCGGGAACCGTGTTGGTGCCCGGCAAAGGGACCAGGATCGATGCGCTGAACAGCACGAGAGCCACGCCCACGATCCGATCCAGCGGGGCGCGCGTGAGGGCGGTGAGACGGGGTTTGCTGATGGCCTCAATCCGGCGCAACCATGGCCCTGCGCGGTCTGCAAGGCCGGTCAAACTCTGCGCCGAAATCGTCCGCGCGCCAAGTTTTTCCGGCAGCCACGGTGCGCGTCGTCCCATCAGGATCTGCGCGGAGACGAACATCATGGGCAAAGCCACGACTTGCGGCACGCCGTAGAGAAAGGGGATGCAGCACGGCAATGCGAGAAACAGCAAGAAAAGCCCAAAGGCGCGCTCCCCCAGGGTGTCCAGGACCCATGCCAGGGTCACGTCCTGTCCCTGCGCCTCGGCGGCCAGCTGATCCAGCCGGTCCGAGATGGCGATATCGCCTGTATTGACGTCCTTTGCGGGGTGGGCCTGCATTTTTGCGCTCTCCTTGATGCCTGTCCTCTAGCAAATCGATTTCGGCAGTGCCAGCGCATCCTACAGGCTCTGTCAGACGAGGCCCGTTGGCGTCTTGCCCCGGCTGATCACCCCGTGTAGAGAACAGGTGTGCCCAAGTGGCGGAATGGTAGACGCAGGGGATTCAAAATCCCCCGCCTTCACGGGCGTGAGAGTTCGAGTCTCTCCTTGGGCACCATAAAATCCGCAAAGTACCTGATTTTATTTGCTAAGTTTTGGTAGAAGGTCTTCTTTGCGACGGACTTGCCGCACTGGGCCGTTTTAAAGTGAATTCAACGGGCGCATGCGTTGCCTATCGGTTGATATTTGTGACGGCCGATTTTGCCGCTGCTCTTTGGTCTGAAAAGATTGGCCTGTTGTCGATCCTGAGACGACGACAAGCCCCGCGCTTGAAATGCCGGCTCAGAAAGCGCCCTTATTCTGTCACGATGATGAAGAATGCCCTTTTATCGGCCTGACGGCACTGCCAACTTACTTGAGTAAGTCTCCCGAAATGTCCGCAGGCCCGGTTTGCGGAGGCGCAGGTCTTGGTGCAGCCCTCTTTGCAACTGTTGTGGCCGGTCAAGCAGGATGGGTTGGCGCGACGCACTGGCCTTTCCTTTGGGCCGCACAAGGTATGTTCAGGCCATGGAACTGCGCCATGCCAAAAGGGTGATTGCGGGTGTCACCTGGGATCACGCTGCGCGCGGCGACGCAGGGCACGGACCTTTTCAGCAGACGCAAAAATCTGATCTTCGTTCAACCGTCCCTCGGCGATGGCGCGCCGCACCCAACGCACCGCGCGTTCTGGCAACAACGGGTCATAGCGGAACAGGTTTTTGATCATGATCAGGTCATTTCCTGCGGCCAAGGCTTCGATCAAGGCCTCCTTGCGGTTCATGAATGCGCGCACGGCCTCCATATCAATGTCGTCGGTCATGATGATGCCGTCATAGCCCAGGCGCTTGCGCAGCAGGTCGGTGACAATCGCGCGGGACACGGTGGCGGGCAGGCCGCTGCCGTCGATGCTGTCCACCCGCAAGTGACCCATCATGATCATGTCCGGGGCGCGGCCCTCGGCGATCAAGCGGGCGAAGGGGGTCAGCTCCTCTTCGGTCCAGGTCTGGGTGATGTCGGCGGGCCTGTCGTGGCTGTCGCTTGTGGCTTTGCCCTGACCGGGAAAGTGTTTGGCAGCGCAAAAGATGCCGGCGCGACCAAAACCCTCAAGGAAGGCAAGTCCGTACTCTGTGATGCGGTCAGGATCATCCGAGAATGCGCGCCCATATTTGCCAATTGCGGGATTGTTCGGATCATCCAGATCCAGCACCGGCCCCATATTAACCCGAAAGCCGAGGGCCGCCATCTCTTGCCCGGCTTGGGCATAGATCTCTCGTGCGTCCTCGGCGGATTTCACCTGGACCATCCGCTTGGCGCCTTGAAAGCGCGTGAAACCGTGATCTGTGGCCAGCCGCTGGACAACGCCGCCTTCCTGGTCGATGGCCAAAAGGGCGGGCATGTCCGGACGGTGCATCATTGCGACAAGGTCTTGGACGTCTTCCAGCGTGCCGACATTGTGCTCCACAAAAAAGACAGAGCCGACCTGTCCCCGCCGCACCTGGCGGGCCAGCAGGCGGGCTGATGGGGACGCGCCTGTCGCGCCGTAAAACCCGATGAGCAAAACATCCGCCACAGCGGCGGCCAGCTCATCGCGCGGTCGGAACCATCCCAACCACGCCACGGGGTAGATCACCATCCCGCGCAGCATGCCAAAGCCTGCCCGTAATTTGCGTTTGAATTGTCTGAAAGACCTGGGCTTGGCCATGGGCTAGGGCACTGCGATCGGGGACGGATGCACAGGTTCTAACGGGTGCCATGGCATGATCAAACCAGGTCCCGTATTGCGCGGGCGCGGTGCATGGCCTCGGGCGTATCGACATCATGCAACATCTCAGGGGATCCCGCGATCAGGGCGGTTTGTGCAGATTTGGACAGGATCTGCCCGGCGCCCCGGTCCCCTTTGAGGGCCAAGAGCGCGTCGAAAAATTGGGCGGGAAACCCGGCGGGCGGCAGCGGGCGCTGCCCATCGGTCATGGCGGCGGGGCTGTCTTGCGTTGTGGCGGCGATCACCTGATTGATCAGGTCGGCCGTGACAAAGGGCATATCGGCCAAGGTCACGACCAGCTGTGTGGCCCCAAGCTCCTGCGCGCGTGTCACGCCCGCGCGCAGGCTGTCGGATTGTTCTGGGTTCGGGATGCCGGGTGAAACCCTGTCGAACCCGTGCAAGTGGGGGGCCACCTCGGGCGCATGGGCCACGGCGATCAGGACGCTGGCCTCACTTTCGCGCAAAGCCTGAGCGGCATGGCACACCAAAGGTTGGCCGTGCAACATCGACAGCAGTTTGTTCTCAGACCCATAGCGACGGGACGCGCCCGCGGCCAAAAGCACGCCGGCAATGCTCATGCGGCGTGGGCCATCGCTTTGGCCAGCACCTCTGCCAAAACAGAGACCGCCAGAGTGCCCGCATCCCGGGCCGATGGGATCAGCCCTACGGGTCCGTGCAGGCGCGCGCAGTCTGTCTCGGACACGCCCATCCCCCGCAGCATCATCAAACGCGCGTCCCGCGCCCGTTGGCTGCCTTGCGCGCCGATGTAGAAAGCCGGGGTCTTGAGGGCCGCAGCCAAAAGCGGGGGTTCCCAATCATGATCATGAAAGAACAGCACAACCGCCGTTCGGTCATCGACCGAAAAGTCGGACGGGAACGCAGCGTCGCGGATATGGCACGTGTCACACCCTGTCACGGCCCCATGATCGAGGGTTTCGTGATCGGGCGAGAGCAGCGTGTTGGGATAGCCTGCTGACTGGACCAAGCCCGCGAATGTGCTGGCCTCCGGGCCTTTGCCGAAAATCAGAAACCGGATGTCAGGCTCAAACCGAACGGTGAGTTTGCGGCCCTCTCGGCTTGTTGCGCCTGTGGCCACGACATTCAGCGCGCCACTGTCCATATCAATCACCAGCGAACACGGCCGTCTGGCCGCCCTGTTTTCGATCACGCTCGCGAGTGCGGACCGGTCCGGCTTGGGCACCAAAAGAATGTCGAGCCCGCCGCCACAGGGCAGCTGAATGTCAATGAATGGTGATCCGCGCCCATACCGAACCAACTTGGGTTGGCCGGTCTGAGCGGCCTCAACGGCGTGAAGAGAAATGTCCGCCTCGATGCACCCCGATGACAGCGTGCCTGCCCTTTGGGTCTCGTTTAGCACCGTCATCATCGCGCCCACCGGGCGATAAGACGGCCCTTCGACACCGGCAATCACGGCCAGCACGGCCTCTTGCGGGGCCGACAAAAGTGCCTCAAGCGGGTCATGTGTGGCGGGTGTTTTTTTCAACATAGCGACAAGGCCAAACATGGCCTTTGCGCGGCCATTCGGCAAGAGGGGCGCGCGCCGCATGGACAGAATTGGTGCAGGCTTCTATGTCTCAAGGGTGGCAAGGGAGGATGTTTTGCAATCCGGGCTTGAGAGTATTGACGATCTGATCGCGCAACTGGGCGCGCAGAATTACGTGTGCGGGCGCGATCTTGGCACGGTGGCCTATTTGGCACTGACCCTCGGCAAGCCGCTGTTTCTTGAGGGGGAGGCGGGCGTCGGAAAGACGGAGATTGCCAAAGCTTTGGCTGCGATGCTGGGCCGGGATCTGATCCGCCTGCAATGCTACGAGGGGCTGGATGCATCCTCGGCCATTTACGAGTGGAATTTCGCCGGTCAGATGATCGCCATCCGCACGGCAGAGGCGGCCGGTGCCGCAGACCGGGGCGCGTTGCAGCGCGAACTTTTCTCGGACGAGTTTTTGATCCGCCGCCCTTTGCTTGAGGCGCTAGAGCCCAATCCCGCGGGCCCGCCGGTTTTGCTGATCGATGAGGTGGACCGCACCGATGAACCCTTTGAGGCGTTCCTGCTCGAAGTGCTGTCCGATTTTCAGGTGACGATCCCCGAGATTGGCACGATTGCCGCGCAAGAGCCGCCGATCGTGATCCTGACCTCGAACCGAACTCGCGAAGTGCATGACGCGCTGAAACGCCGGTGTCTTTATCATTGGGTGGACTATCCCGTCTTTGATCGGGAGTTGGACATTCTGCGCAAACGCGTGCCACACGCCACCCAAGCACTGTCGGCGGAGATTGTGGCCTTTGTCCAATCCTTGCGGGGGCAGGACCTGTTCAAATCGCCCGGGGTGGCCGAAAGCATTGACTGGGCGCGCTGCCTTGTGGCGCTTGATGCTGTTGCGCTGTCCCCTGAGATGATCACCGATACGGTCGGTGCTTTGCTGAAATACCAAGACGATATTGCGCGCATCGCGGGCGCTGAGACAACGCGGCTTTTGGATGAGGCCAAAGGCATCTTGGCAGGCGTGGAATGACGACCACATTGCAAAGCGCCGAGGGTCGTCTGGTCGAAAACATCGTGCATTTCGTGCAGGCATTGCGCAAAGCGGGGCTCAAGATCGGCACAGCCCAGGTCGAAACCGCGATTGAGGCCGTGGAGGCGGTCGGGTTTTCCCACCGGGTCGATTTCTACCACATTCTGCGCGCCACACTGATCACACGGGCTGAGCATCTGGAAGTGTATCATCAGGTCTTTTCCATGTTTTGGCGCGACCCGGAATTTCTGGAAGGGTTGATGCATATGCTGTCGCCGCGGCTCAAGGATGACACACCGCCGCCACCGCCAGGTGCTGCGAGAAGACGCGCAGAAGATGCGCTTGGTGGCCCGCCGCCGCGCCCGCCCAAGGGCACGCCAAAGGATGAAATTACCCAAGAGGCCCTGCTGACCTGGTCGCGCAATGAGGTTTTCAGGACAAAGGACTTTGAACAAATGAGCGCGGCAGAGCTGCGCGACGCGCAAGAGGCGGTACGGCAGCTTGCCCTTTCGGTTGATCCGCTCAAAACGCGCCGCATGGGGGCTGATCCGCACGGGCCTAGGGCAGATCTGCGCGCCACATTGCGCAAGGCGGCCCGCGCCGGTGGCGAGATCCGGGAGATGGCCCGCAAGGCCCCGCGCACGCGGCGGCCGGATCTGGTGGCGATCTGCGACATATCCGGGTCCATGTCGGTCTATTCACGCATGTTGATGCGTTATCTGCACGCGGTGACCCATGCGCGACACCCGGCATGGGGCCGGGTCCATGTGTTCACCTTCGGCACCGCGCTGACCAATGTGACGCGGGCCCTTGGCGCAAGCGATGCAGACACAGCACTCGCCGCCATTGGGCGCGAGGCCACGGACTGGGAAGGGGGCACGCGGATCGGAGCGGCCCTGGAGCGCTTTAACAAAGCCTGGTCGCGGCGGGTGCTGAGCACGGGCGCGCATGTCCTGCTGATCACAGACGGGCTTGAGCGTGATGATCTGGACTGCCTCGATCGGGAGGCCGCTCGACTGTCCTTGATGGCCCGGCGCTTTGCCTGGTTGAACCCGCTTTTGCGCTATGACGGGTTTGCCCCCAAAGCCGGCGGCGTGCGCACGCTTTTGGCCCATGTGGACAGCTTTCACGCCTGTCATTCGCTTGATAGCCTGCAGATGCTGACGGAAACCCTTGGCTCGTCTCAGATGGGCAGGGCTGGGAGGCGCGATCAAATGCGCAACAGGCGGGTTCGGGGCCTGCGGCATCAAGCACACTGAAATCATTTGATTTCACACCGTCCTTGGGTAAGCTCTTGGACAACAGCAAGGTTTCGGGGAGGAAACCCAGCAATGGATATGACCGGTGAACACCGGATTTCCGCACCTCGTGATGTGGTGTGGAATGCGCTCAATGATGGTGATGTGCTCAAAGAGTGCATTCCCGGCTGCGAAGAGCTTCAAAAAAAATCAGATACAGAACTGTCCGCTGTGGTCGTGCAAAAAATCGGCCCGGTGAAAGCGAAGTTTGCAGGCGATGTTGAACTGACAAACATCAACGCGCCTGAAAGCTATACCATTCAGGGCGAAGGATCCGGCGGCGTGGCAGGCTTTGCCAAGGGCGGCGCGGATGTGGTTCTGGCCGAGGACGGCGATGAGACCATTCTGACCTACACCGTCCGCGCGACGGTGGGCGGCAAACTGGCCCGTCTCGGCAGTCGGCTGATCGATTCCACTGCCAAAAAGCTGGCCGCGAAATTCTTTGATAATTTTCAGGCCCATTTGAACGATGCCGCCCCAGATGCGGCCGAATAACCGAAAACATAACTAAATCTGAGCGGGCCCCATGCCCGCCGACAGGGAGGAAATCATGAGTACTGTGAAGATGATGGTGAACGGCAAATCCGTGAGCCGCGAGGTCGAGGACACGACACTTTTGACCGAGTTTCTGCGCGAAGATCTGCGCCTGACCGGCACCCATGTGGGCTGTGACACCAGCCAATGTGGCGCTTGCGTGGTGCATGTGGATGGCCGCGCGATCAAATCTTGCACGGCCTTGGCTGTGGCATTGGACGGGGCCGAGGTCACCACGATCGAAGGCATTGCAGACGGCCAAAACCTGCACCCGATGCAAGCGGCGTTCAAAGCCAATCACGGGCTGCAATGCGGCTTTTGCACGCCGGGGATGATCATGTCGGGGATCGATATGGTGAACCGCTATCAGGCGGAAGGCAAAGCGCTGACCACCGAGGCGATCCGGGATGAGCTGGAAGGCAATATCTGCCGCTGCACCGGGTACCACAACATTGTCAAAGCCATTGAAGAGGCCGCCGGCGAAATGTCCGGCATGGCCAAAGCAGCAGAATAAGGGAGATTGAGATGAGCGAAGGAATTGGCGCCCGCGTCACGCGGAAGGAAGACAAGCGGTTCATCACCGGCAAAGGCAAATACACCGACGATATCCGCATGGAGAACCAAGCCTATGCGGCTTTCGTGCGCAGCCCGCACGCCCATGCCACGGTCAAAAGCATTGATGCCAGTGCGGCTGAGGCGATGGAGGGTGTGATTGAGGTCCTCAATGGCGCGCAGCTGACTGGCGATGAGATTGGCAACATCATCTGCGGATGGGCCATCACGTCCAAGGACGGCTCGCCGATGAACATGGGCGCATGGTCCGCGCTGGCCACGGAAAAAGTGCGCTATGTGGGCGATGCTGTGGCCGTTGTCATTGCGGAAACACAGGCGCTTGCGCGGCTGGCGGCTGAGGCCGTTGAGGTGGAGTATGATGAGCTTCCCGCCGTGGCTTTCGCCGACAAGGCGCTTGAGGGCGGCGCGCCTGAGATCCACGACAATGCGCCGGGCAACCTGATCTATGATTGGGAAATCGGTGAGGAGGCCGCGACCGATGCAGCCCTTGCCGGGGCCGCGCATGTGACTGAGATGGAGATCACCAATAACCGGTTGAGCCCCAACCCGATGGAACCGCGCTCTGCCGTGGCGACCTATGACGAGTCTGAGGAGCATTACACGCTCTACACCACCAGCCAGAACCCCCATGTGGCGCGTCTGGTCTTGTCGGCGTTCTACAACGTCGCGCCCGAACATAAGCTGCGCGTCATCGCACCCGATGTCGGCGGTGGCTTCGGCTCCAAGATCTACATCTACCCCGAAGAGATCACCTGTCTCTGGGCGTCTATGCGCACGGGCCGGTCGGTGAAGTGGACCTCGGATCGCTCCGAGGCGTTCATGACCGATGCCCATGGGCGTGATCATGTTTCCACCGCGAAGATGGGGTTTGATGCTGATGGCAAGATCGTCGGCTTCAAGGTCGACACGATTGCCAACTTTGGTGCCTACATGTCGCTCTTCTCAAGTGCGGTGCCGACATACCTCTACGCGACGCTGCTGTCGGGCCAGTACAATATCTCCAACATTCACTGCAATGTGCGGGCGGTCTACACCAACACGGTGCCGATTGACGCCTATCGCGGGGCAGGGCGGCCCGAGGCGTGCTATGCCATCGAACGGATGATGGAGACCGCCGCGCGTGAGATGAACATGGACCCCGGCGAGCTGCGTCGTCGCAACTTCATCGGGGAATTCCCCCATGAGACGCCGGTGATCATGACCTATGACGCGGGCGACTTTGACGGCAACCTCGACAAGGCACTGGCGGCGGCAGACGTCTCCGGTTTTGCTGCACGCAAAGCTGAGGCCGCATCCCGCGGCAAACTGCGTGGTCTTGGGTATTCGTGCTACATTGAGGCTTGCGGCATCGCACCATCCGCGGCCGTAGGGTCTTTGGGCGCAGGCGTGGGTCTTTGGGAAAGCGCGGAAGTGCGCGTAAACCCGGTGGGCACCATCGAAATTCTGACCGGCTCGCACAGCCACGGGCAGGGGCATGAGACAACGTTTGCCCAGATCGTGGCCGAACGCTTCTCGATCCCGATCGACAATGTTCAGATCGTCCATGGTGACACGGACAAAGTGCAGTTCGGCATGGGCACCTACGGGTCTCGCTCCGGCGCGGTCGGCATGTCGGCCATCGTGAAGGCGATGGACAAGGTCGAGGCCAAGGTCAAAAAGATCGCGGCCCACACGCTGGAAGCCTCCGAGGATGACATTGTCATCGAAGGCGGCGAAGTGAAAGTCGCCGGCACCGACAAGGCCATGGGTTGGCACGAGGTGGGTCTGGCGGCCTATACCGGGCATAACCTGCCAGACGGCATGGAGCCGGGCCTCAAGGAAGGCGCGTTCTATGATCCCGTGAACTTCACCTTCCCGGCGGGGGCCTATATCTGCGAGGTCGAAGTGGACCCCGACACCGGCGTCACCGAGATTGTGCAATTCACCGCCGCCGATGACTTTGGCACCATCATCAATCCGATGATTGTCGAAGGTCAGGTGCATGGTGGCGTCGCGCAAGGCATCGGTCAGGCGATGCTGGAGCAGGTCGTTTATGACGATGACGGCCAGCTGATCACCGGCTCCTACATGGATTACACCATGCCGCGTGCCGATGATGTGCCGTTCTACACCATTGAGCACAACACCACCGTGTGCCCCAATAACCCGCTGGGCATCAAAGGCTGTGGTGAGGCCGGCGCGATTGGCGCGCCACCGGCTGTGATCAACGCGATCACGGATGCCATCGGCACCAATGATCTGCAAATGCCAGCCACGCCGCAGGCCGTCTGGACCGCGCTGCAAAGCGTGCAAACGCCAATGGCAGCAGAGTAAGGAGAGACACGATGTATGAGACGAAGTATCACAAATCGAGTTCTGTCGAAGATGCTGTTGCGGCCTTGGCGGCGGCGGAAGAGGGCAAAGTCCTGTCCGGTGGTCAGACGCTGTTGCCCACGATGAAACAGCATTTGGCCGCGCCCACGGATCTGGTGGATGTGCGCAGCATCGACACCATGAACGGCATTTGCATGGATGGTGACACGGTCGTGATCGGTGCGGCCACATGCCATGCGGATGTGGCGAGCAACGCCCATGTGCAAGAGCATATCCCGGGCCTTGCCGCCCTGGCCGGCGGCATCGGCGACCCGGCGGTGCGCGCCATGGGCACCATTGGTGGCTCTGTGGCCAACAATGACCCGGCGGCGGATTACCCGTCGGCGGTTCTGGGGCTTGGTGCTACCGTGGTGACAAATGCGCGAGAGATCGCTGCCGAAGAGTTCTTCGACGGCATGTTCGCCACCGCCCTTGAAGAAGGAGAGATCATCACATCGCTTCGCTTCCCCAAGCCGACCAAGGCCGCATATGCCAAATTCCCCAACCCGGCGTCACGCTACGCCATGGTCGGTGTGTTCGTGGCTGAAACGGGCGGGTCCGCGCGCGTGGCGGTGACCGGGGCCGGGTCAGACGGTGTGTTTCGCCACGACGGGCTAGAGGCCGCGCTCAGCGCTGATTTCTCGGAAGCGGCTGTGGATGGCGTCAGCGTGGAGGTCGACGGTATGCTCAGCGACATTCACGCCAGCGATGCCTATCGCGCCCATCTGGTCAAGGTGATGGCGAAACGCGCGGTGGCCGCTGCGGGTTAAGACCGAGACTTAGTTTGATAAAGAGCGCGGCAGGCACGTCCTGTCGCGCTTTTTTGGTGTCAAAGCGCTTTGCGAAACACCACTTTGTCATCCCCCAAGGCCCAGAAATCGCGAATGCGGGCCTCTTCCTCATAGCCTGCATTGAGGTAGAAGGCGCGGGTCTCTGTGAAATCCTCCGTGCTGGACGTGTCCACAATGATAAGCCGCTGCCCACGGCCGCGCAGTTCATCTTCGACCGCGCCAAGCAGGGCCTTGCCGATGCCGCGCCCCTGTTGGCCCTCGGCCACCGCGATGGCCGTAATGTTCCACGCCCCCTCCGCCAGCATTTCCGGCACTGTGTAGCAAAAGCCGACGACCGTGCCTTGCATCCGCGCGGTGCGCCAAAATTCGCTTGTTTCCCCGGCAAAGACCGGCGCCAGCAAATCCGGCACCAGATTGGGTGGGAAAAGCCCCGTGGCATGCACAATGGCCTGAAGCGCCTCGATATCTTCAGCGGCGGTGGGTGTGATATCGATGTCTGTCATCGGCGTGTCGTCCTTTGTTCATGCACCACCATCGTCAATCAAGGGTGCCAGCGGCCCTTGGCCAATCACTGCCTCAAGAAATAGAGCTTTCACATCGCGCATCGATTGGCCGAGAGCAACAAAATGTTCCGGCGTGAAGGGCAAAACACGGGACGCGATCTCGTCATGGACCGGTTGCAGGCGGGGTGGCGGGGTTCGCCCAGTCAACCGGTAGGATTGCACCATGGCCACGCAAAGCACGGCAAGCGAGGCCGCCACATCATCGGAAATGTCCAAGTGCCGCTCATAGGCCAGAAAGATCGGTGAAGCGACATCAGATTGTGCGCCGCCCGGATCCTCCAACCCTGTGGGCAGGGTCGCCGGTGTGGCGGCCAGCCGCGCACGATCGCCGAGCCCGGTCTGCGCCCAGGCCAGAAACTCCGTGCCCACCACGCCTGAGCCGTCCTCCACCAAGAGCCTGGGCAGGCCAAACGCCGCCCCGTCCATCAGCCGCGCGGTCAGTTTGCCGGCCAAGACACAGATATCCGCCCCCGCCGCATTGAGCCCGTCAATGGCCCGGCTGGCCTGTTGGTTGTGATAGCCCCCATTTGACAGCATGCGCCCGTCCGGGTGATCGGCATCCGGCGGCACGAAGAGGGGGTTTTGCGCCACGGATCGGATCGCATTGAGCGCGGCGGTTTCGGCATGGGCCACGGCCTGTATCTGAGCGGCCAGCATCGTGGGCAGGATGCGCCAGCTGACCGGGGCCTGATGGCCAAGCCTGTTGTCCTTGGGAACACCCTGCAAGTGATGCTGAAGCAAGGCTAAGGCCGATTTCATGTGAGGGTCTGCGCTCACCAGAGCGATGGCAGGATCATAGGCTTCCAGAGGTGCGCCCACAGCCTCGATCATTAGGGCCATGACCCGATGGACAAGGCCCAACCGACGTTTCGCCACCAGCGCAGTGTCGAGTGCCAAACCCGTGGCACAGGGCGATCCATTATAGAGCGCCATGATCTCGCCCGCCTGGAGCGTGATGCCCCAGTCGTTGGGATAAAGACAACTCAGCGCCATGACTTCACCCGGTCCGGTGGCGGCCTCAAGCGGGAGTTTGGGCATGGGGGATTGGCTCAACGCGGTGACCCACTCTGCCGTGGGCAGGCTGATGGCGGTGTGCCCTTCGATATAGCTGGCCACGCGCGCCAACAGGATAAGGCGCATCCCGTGGTCGGGCACGCATTTTTGCCCCAACCCGATCTCGCGGGAGGCCCACATGTTTTGCAATTGCACCAGCCTGATTTGATCCTCGGGCGATAGTGGCTTTTTGGCCCGCGCGCCCGGGGCGGTGGTGGAGCCATAAATGTAGGGCGGATTGTCGCTGCTCAGCAGCCTCTCAAAAGCATCACGGCACGTGGTGATCGCATCGCAGGCTGTCTCAGACAGCGCTATGGGCTGCCCCTCAAAGCCCACGGCCCACGCATGGGCCAAAGTGATATCTGCAAGGCGTGTTAAACGCACCGTCATCGGGTCGGCCCTTGTGATTGGGAATTCTCTGCCACCGACCGCATCATTAACGGGTCGTTAATTCAAGGGTGTTTCCAAGCACCTGTAAATAAGACGACACGAAGGAAATTCCGCATTTCCACCGACGTCATCTGGTCATTCCCCCCAGAGCGACTTACGTTGCACTCTACCAAGCGAGGATCCGGCCGGATCCTCGGCACAGTATCAATACAATTTTAGCAACTCACCGCTAAATATGATCTAACACTAGACAGGCAGGCACCCATGAAGGACCCATACGACGTTTACATGAATACCCTTGTTCCCATGGTGGTCGAACAGACCAGCCGCGGTGAACGCGCCTATGACATCTTCTCGCGGCTGCTCAAAGAGCGGATCGTTTTCCTCAGCGGTCCGGTCCATGATGGCATGTCCAGCCTGATCGTGGCGCAGCTTTTGCACCTTGAGGCGGAAAATCCATCGAAAGAGATTTCGATGTATATTAACAGCCCGGGCGGTGTGGTGACGAGTGGGCTGTCGATCTATGACACCATGCAGTACATCAAGCCCAAAGTGTCGACCCTCGTGGTGGGCCAGGCGGCCAGCATGGGGTCTCTCTTGCTGACGGCTGGCGAAAAGGGGATGCGCTTTTCTCTGCCCAACAGCCGAATCATGGTCCACCAGCCTTCTGGTGGGTACCAAGGCCAGGCAACCGATATCATGATCCACGCCGAAGAGACGTTGAAACTCAAACGGCGCCTCAATGAGATTTACGTGAAGCATACCGGCCAGACACTCAAGAAGGTCGAAGATGCTTTGGAGCGTGATAATTTCATGGATGCCAAAGACGCCAAAGACTGGGGTTTGATCGATGATATCGTGGAAAACCGGGCAAAGGATGATGAAGATTAAGGCGTCTGGCGTGTAATCCACACGCCGGATTTCACACAGCTGATTGATGGCATTTTGGCGTTGTGATGCCTGGGTGCCTGCCCTAAGCTACCCGAGGACGGAACAAAAGCGGCGAGGTGGCGCACGGATTTGCGTCGCAATACGCTGCCAGAGGTTGAAACATGGCGAACAGTTCAGGCGGCGACAGCAAGAACACACTTTACTGCAGTTTCTGCGGTAAATCCCAACACGAGGTGCGCAAATTGATTGCGGGCCCGACGGTGTTCATTTGCGATGAATGCGTCGAACTTTGCATGGATATCATCCGGGAAGAAACCAAAACCGCCGGTTTGAAATCCTCAGAAGGTGTGCCGACCCCGCGTGAAATTTGCGATGTGCTCGATGACTACGTGATCGGGCAGGCGATGGCCAAACGCGTTCTGTCCGTGGCCGTGCACAACCATTACAAGCGTCTCAACCATTCCGGGAAATCCGGTGAGATTGAGCTGCAGAAATCGAACATCCTGCTCATCGGGCCGACGGGCTGCGGTAAAACGCTTTTGGCGCAGACTTTGGCGCGCATTCTGGATGTGCCGTTTACGATGGCCGATGCCACGACCCTGACCGAGGCGGGCTATGTCGGCGAAGACGTTGAAAACATCATTCTGAAGCTTTTGCAGGCCAGCGAGTACAATGTCGAACGCGCACAGCGCGGCATCGTCTATATCGATGAGGTCGACAAGATCACGCGCAAGTCCGAAAACCCGTCAATCACACGTGACGTGTCGGGTGAGGGGGTGCAACAGGCGCTGCTCAAACTGATGGAAGGCACGGTCGCTGCTGTGCCGCCGCAGGGCGGGCGCAAGCACCCACAGCAGGAATTCCTGCAAGTGGACACGACCAATATCCTGTTTATCTGCGGCGGGGCCTTTGCGGGCCTGGACAAGATCATCGCACAGCGGGGCAAAGGCTCTGCCATGGGCTTTGGCGCGGACGTGCGCGATGTGGATGCTCGCGGTGTGGGCGAGATCTTCACGGATCTGGAGCCCGAAGACCTTCTGAAGTTCGGCTTGATCCCGGAATTTGTCGGGCGTCTGCCCGTGATCGCCACGCTGGAGGATCTCGATGAGGACGCGCTTGTCACCATCCTGACCGAGCCCAAGAATGCTTTGGTGAAACAGTATCAGCGATTGTTTGAGCTTGAAGACGCGAAACTGTCCTTCATGGAGGATGCGCTTTCAGCCATTGCCAAGCGCGCGATTGAGCGCAAAACCGGCGCACGGGGCCTGCGCTCCATTCTGGAGGATATCCTGCTCGACACCATGTTCGAATTGCCGGGGATGGAGAATGTCGAAGAGGTGGTCGTCAACGAAGAGGCTGTGACCTCTGATGCGGCCCCACTGATGATCTATTCCGATGCGCAGAAAGAAGGCGCCACGGCCAGCTGACCAATTTTGTCTGGGGTCTTGGCGGGGAACGCGTTAGACAGCCCGTAAACAGGCATCGGGGTGGCACATATGTCAGCACAGCAAACAACCGAAGTGGTGGTGGGCACGGCCGTATTGGCCGTGGCCGTTGGTTTCATGATCTATGCGGGCCAAGTCGCGGGCGTATCTGGCAATAGCTCGGAATATCAATTGACGGCCAGTTTCCGCAGTGCGGACGGTGTGAATGTCGGCACGGATGTCCGCCTCGCCGGTGTCAAAGTGGGTCGCGTGACCGGGCTTGATCTGGACGTTGAAACCTTCCGCGCCAATGCCTCTTTTTCCGTGCGCGATGGCATTGAGGTGCCTGACGACAGCGCGGTGGCCATATCGTCTGAGGGGCTTTTGGGCGGTAACTATGTCGAAATCCTGCCCGGTGGCTCACCTTTTGCGTTTGAGCCAGGCGATGAAATTCAATTCACCCAAGGCTCTGTCAGCTTGATCGGTCTTTTGACGAAATTCGTCGCCGGTGGGGAGGATGACGAGGAATGAGGCGCGCATTTGCCGCCGTTGCAGCCGCCTGTGTCATCGGTGGGTCCACTCAGGCGCAAAACGTGTCTGTGGGCCAAGGCGCGGTGTTGCGCGGGCTGGACAAAACCAACGCGAGTGTGAGTGACCTCGACATTGCCAATGGCGGTGAGGTCATTTTTGGCACGCTGTCTGTGCGCATGACGGAATGCCGCTATCCCGAAGGCGATGCCGCGGCGGATGCCTATGCCTATCTTGTGGTGCGAGACACCGCACGGGGGCGTGACATTTTCAGCGGATGGATGCTGGCCTCATCGCCTGCACTGAATGCACTGGAACACCCGCGCTATGACGTTTGGGTGCTGCGCTGCATCACAGAATAATTAATTAAATCAGCGGCTTGGCATGGATCGACGTGTCGATCTTCAACGCCTCGCGCAAGCGCGCGCGGTATTCGCGACGTGGGATTTCGATCGCGCCCAGACGCGCCAAATGTGGGGTGATGAACTGCGTATCAAACAGGGAAAAGCCGCAGCGCCGCAGATGACCCGTCAGATGTGCAAGCGCCAGTTTTGACCCGTCCGTGCGCGCCGAAAACATGCTCTCACCAAAGAACGCACCGCCAAGCGCCACGCCGTAGACCCCACCCGCCAGGGTGCGCCCTTGCCAAATTTCCAGAGAATGGGCGTGGCCCAGATCATGCAACGCGGCATAAAGCGCCTCAATCTCAAAACTGATCCAGGTGTCATCGCGCGCCGCACAGGCCGCGACCACGCCTTCGAAATCCCGGTTCAAACTGACCTGATACCCGCCTTTGCGCATGCGGCGGGCCAGGGATTTGGAAATGTGAAACCCGTCCAAAGGCAGCACGCCACGCAGACGTGGGTCCACCCAAAACAACCCCGGATCGGCGCGCGATTCCGCCATCGGAAAAATGCCAGACGCATAGGCCGACAACAAAAGCTCTGGTGTGAGCGGCGGATCATGATCCTTCATCAGTGGTCCCTCGGACCGTTGGCAGGTCGTCTACACCAATAGTGTGACGCAACCCCGTCGCGTCAACTTTGCAAATTGGTCTCCAGCCATTTTTCCAACCAATGGATGTTGTAATCGCCGGAATGGATGTCCTCTTCCGCCAAAAGCGCATGGAAAAGTGGCACTGTGGTGTCGATGCCATCGACGATTAATTCCCCCAACGCGCGGTTGAGGCGCGCGAGCGCGGAGGCGCGATCCTGTCCGTGGACGATCAGCTTTGCGATCAGTGAATCGTAATAGGGCGGGATCGAATACCCATCATAAAGCGCTGAATCCATCCGCACGCCCAACCCGCCAGGCGCGTGAAACTGTGTGATTTTGCCAGGGCGCGGGGCAAACTCTGGCACCTTTTCGGCGTTGATCCGCACCTCAATGGCGTGGCCGTTGATCACAAGGTCGTCTTGGTCAAATGACATTGGCAGCCCCTCGGCCACACGGATCTGTTCCCGCACTAGATCGACGCCGAAAATGGCCTCTGTCACCGGGTGTTCCACCTGCAGGCGTGTGTTCATCTCGATGAAATAGAACTCACCATTTTCATAGAGAAACTCGATCGTGCCCGCCCCGGTGTAGTCAATCCGCGCCACGGCGTCGGCGCAAACCTTGCCGATTTTGGCGCGCTCTTCGGCGCTGATGGCGGGGCCGGGGGCTTCTTCAAACACTTTTTGGTGGCGACGTTGCAGCGAACAATCCCGTTCGCCCAGGTGCACCGCCTTGCCCTTGCCATCGCCAAACACCTGAATTTCAATGTGGCGCGGCGTGGTGAGGTATTTCTCAATATAGACCTCATCATTGCCAAAGGCCGCTTTGGCCTCGGACCTGGCGGTGCGAAAGGCGGTCTCAATCTCATCGGCGGATTTGGCCACCTTCATCCCGCGCCCGCCGCCGCCTGCGGTGGCTTTGACAATGACCGGATAGCCGATCTCATCGCCCAACGCCTTGGCCGCGGCAAGATTCGGCACACCGCCGTCAGACCCGGGCACGCAGGGCACACCAAGCTCTTTCATCGTGTCCTTGGCGGTGATCTTATCGCCCATGATGCGGATATGTTCGGCGGTGGGGCCGATGAAGGTCAGCCCGTGATCCTCGACAATCTGCACAAAGGTCGCGTTTTCGCTCAGAAACCCATAGCCGGGGTGAATGGCCTGCGCGCCTGTCACTTCACAAGCCGCGATGATCGCAGGGATCGACAAATAGCTTTCCGTTCCCGGCGGGGGGCCGATACAGACGCTTTCATCGGCCATGCGCACATGCATTGCATCGGCATCTGCGGTGGAATGCACCGCGACGGACTGAATGCCCATCTCACGCGCAGCACGGATCACGCGAAGGGCAATCTCGCCCCGGTTGGCCACGAGGATCTTGTCGAACATCTGACTACTCGATGATCATGAGAGGCGCGCCATATTCCACGGCGGCCCCATCTTCCACCACGATGCGCTTGACCGTGCCGGCGCGAGGGGCGGGGATGTGGTTCATCGTTTTCATCGCCTCAATGATCAGCAGAGTGTCGCCTTCGGACACGCTGTCGCCCACTTGGACAAAGGCCGGCGCGCCGGGTTCGGCCTGCATATACACCGTGCCCACCATGGGCGATGTCACGGCTCCGGGGTGTTCTGCGGGGTCTTCAACCTCGGACGGTGCCGCTATAGGGGCCGGTGCCGCGGCGGGGGCATGGGCCGGGGCCGCGCCACCGCCGGCCACCATGGGCGGGCTGACATGGGTCACAATTTCCGCTTTGCGGCTCACCCGCACATTCAGCCCGTCATTTTCGCCGTAGTCGCGTTTGACCTGCAATTCGGTCAGATCGTTGTCATTGAGCAGCTCGGCCAGGGCCTTAATAAAGGCCACATCGGCATCATGGGTCTTGTTCGCCATTACGTCCTCGAACATCTTTATTTTCAGTGGTTATAGGTGAGGATCGCGTCAGTGAAAAGTGGCCCCGTCGCTTGCAGCAGGTGAGAAGCGAGAAAAGGTGACGTAGCGGCAGGTCTCAGAGGGCTCGTTTTAGCCGGTTCGGCGATCGTCAAAGCTTTTGGCGATGAAGCTGGGCATGTGATCGCCCATACCGATCGTGCCGCCACCGCTGTGTTTGTCGCCGCCACGCCGTGACCGGCCAGATTTGCGCGGTGCATCCTCTTTCTCTTGGCTGTCGGGTGCCTCAGATTTAGGCGTCTCCGCCTTGGACGCCCGTGACTTGGAGGACTCTGACTTGGGGGTCTCTGACTTGGGCGCGTCGGACGTGTCTTCGTCGCGCTTGCGAGACCGCGAGCGCTTGGGTTTGTCATCCATGCTCTCGGTCTTGGTCGCCACGGGGTTTTCGATCCGCGCGATGGTTTTCTGGATCAGCGCCTCTACGGCCGTAAAGGATTTGTCGTCGCGTGGGCCGCAAATGGTGATCGCCTTGCCGTCGCGACCCGCGCGGCCCGTGCGCCCGATCCGGTGAACGTAATCTTCGGCATGGCCGGGCACATCGAAATTGAACACATGGCTGACGGACGGAATATCCAAGCCCCGCGCGGCCACATCCGAGGCCACCAGCAAGCGCAATTCGTTGTTGCGAAACGCATCGAGCGTGCGCGTGCGCTGTGATTGATCCAGGTCGCCATGGATCGCGGCGGCGTCATAGCCGTATTTCTTCAATGATTTCGCGCAGATATCCACATCCGTCTTGCGGTTGCAAAAGATGATCGCATTGGTGAGTTTTTCACCCTCATTGTCGATCAGCTTGCGCAGCACCGCGCGTTTTTCACTGTCCGCGCGATCTCGGCGGGAAAACTTGAACATCACCACGCCCTGTTCGATGGTCTCAGACGCGGTCGCCTGGCGCGCCACCTCAATACGGGCGGGGTTTTGCAGGAACGTGTTGGTGATGCGCTCAATTTCAGGCGCCATGGTGGCGGAGAAAAAGAGCGTCTGCCGGGTAAACGGAGTCAGGCCAAAAATGCGCTCAATATCGGGAATGAACCCCATATCGAGCATGCGATCAGCCTCATCCACGACCATCACTTTGACGTCTGACAGGATCAGCTTGCCGCGTTCAAAGTGATCCAGCAATCGGCCCGGTGTGGCAATCAACACGTCCACGCCCTTGTCGATGATCTGTTCTTGTTCCTTGAAACTGACCCCGCCGATAAGAAGCGCCTTGGTCAGTTTGAGGTTTTTGGAATAGGCATCAAAGTTCTCGGCCACCTGGGCGGCCAATTCTCGCGTGGGGCAGAGCACCAAGGAGCGCGGCATCCGCGCCCGCGCCCGTCCACGCGCCAGAAGCGACAGCATGGGCAGGGTGAAACTGGCGGTCTTGCCGGTGCCTGTTTGGGCGATGCCAAGGACGTCGCGGCCTTCCAGCGCAGGGGGGATTGCCCCTTCCTGAATGGGCGTGGGGCTTTCATAGCCCGCCTCTTCTACGGCTTTGAGTACTTTCGGGTTGAGGTTCAGCTCAGAAAATTTTGTCATATATGTCCACTGGTTGCGGACACACTCCTGGCCCGCCTTCTCGTCATTTTGTCAGGTAAACCGGCGCGTTTTTCGGTTTTGACCTACAGATGGTCCATCTACCGGAGGTTGGTGGGAAGGATCAACTCACAAATGTACCTAGCGCTAAACCGCCCGATTTTAAGGGTATTTTTGCCGATTTTGCCGTCAAACACGGCTTTTTCAGCCAAAATCGGGGAAATGCGCGCGCCGCTTGGCCTCAAGATTGAGTGTGACCGCATGCAAGTGCCCGAAGGTATCCAGCCTTTTTCGCAGCTCCGGCGTCGCGGTGCAGACCTCGCGGAAGAAGGCACGCAGCGCGTCCTCGCCGCCCTCGGTTTCCAAGGCCGCGAACAATTGGTTCATGTTGAGCGCCACCCCATCGGGCATCGGCGCGGGCTTCAGGCTGTCGCGATAGGAGCCTTGGGTCAGGCGAAACTGATAAAAAGCTTTGAAATGCGACCAGCTGTGAGCGTGCAAATGCACCAAATCCGTCATGTCGAGGGGGGCCGGGTCTGGATCGGCCTCTTTGTCGAAAAACGCGTTGTGAATGCGCAGTGACACGTTCTGTTGGCCGGTGCGCACAAACACCTTGCCGGCCACGTGGCTCAGGAAACCGGCGTTGAGGTGATCGCCATAGGTCGGATAGATTGCGTTGGTTTCCGCACGACGCTGTTTTTGCTGTCGGGCAAACCCCTTGCACCAAATCTGGCCCGGTGGCGGCGGATCCGCAGCATCGGGTTCCAGCGCCTCAATCGGGCGGACCCGCGCGCTTTTGACATCCCCCGCAAGCGCGGCCAGTTGGGCGGGGAGCGGTGAGGTGGGCCAAAGAAACTCGTCCACGTCGATATGCGCGAGCCAATCCACCTGCGGGGCGCGGTTGTAGCAATGGGTGGCATTGGCGGTCTGTCTGGGTTGATGTTTTTCCGGGCGGCCCTTGCGGCGGCGCCAATAGCCGTCATCGGTCAGTGTCACGCGGCATTTGGGATGGGCCTTGAGCGCGGCGTATGCCGCATCATTTGGCGCATCAAGGTAGAGGAACACCCGATGCGCGCCCAGGTCGAGATGGTGGGCGGCAAAATTCAGGATATCTTGCGCCGGGGCCTTCACGGTCGAGACGACGCCCCAGGTGGGTTCACTGCTCATGAGCGCAGGATGAAGCGGGCGCGACATGCGCGCAAGAGGCAAGGTTGGGATGCCTGCCGCGCGGGAGCATTTTGGGCAAGATCAAAACGCCTTGGTCAGCCCATCATTTCCTTGGTGGCCGAGAGCGTGATGTCGGGGTGATCCCGCTCCACCCGGTCGATATCCCATTGCAGGCGCGTAAGGTAGACAATATCGCCATCATGATCATGCGCGATATGCTGTTTGTTTGCGTTTTCAAAGGCTTCCATGGCGTCTTTGGGGCCGGTCGCCCAGCGGGCCGAAGTGAATTGAGAGGCTTCAAACCGCACAGGAAGGCCGTATTCCAGCTCGATCCGGCTGCCCAGTACTTCGAATTGCAGGGCCCCCACGACGCCCACGATAAAGCCGGAACCGAAGCCGGGTTTGAAAACCTTCGCCGCGCCTTCTTCGGCGAATTGCATCAGCGCCTTCTCTAAGTGCTTGGCTTTTAAGGGATCTCCGGCGCGGCAGGTTTGCAAAAGTTCGGGCGCGAAGGAGGGGATGCCGGTGACGCGCAGGGCTTCGCCTTCGGTGAGGGTGTCGCCGATGCGCAGCTGGCCGTGGTTGGGGATGCCGATGATGTCACCGGCCCAAGCCTCATCCGCCAGTTCGCGATCGGCGGCGAGAAAGAGCACGGGCGCGGAGACGGTCATCGGCTTTTTGGAGCGCACATGGGTGAGTTTCATGCCGCGTTTGAAGTGGCCAGACGCCATGCGCAGGAAGGCCACGCGGTCGCGGTGCTTGGGATCCATGTTGGCCTGCACCTTGAAGACAAAGCCGGAAACCTTTGATTCTTCAGGAGAAATTTGACGCGGTTCAGCCGATTGCGGTTGCGGCTGTGGCCCCAGAGAGCCGATGCCATCCATCAACTCCTTGACGCCGAAGGAGTTGATCGCCGAGCCAAACCAGATCGGTGTCATATGCCCTTCAAGCACCGACTGAGGGTTCAGGCGTGGCAGAAGCTCTCGGGCCATTTCGATCTCTTCGCGCAGCTGATCGATGAGGTCGGCGGGCACGTGCTCTTCCAGTTTTGGGTCGTCTAAGCCGTTGATTTCAATCGTTTCTGCAACCTTGTTGCGGTCCGCGCGGTCCATCAGTTCGAGCCGGTCATTGAGCATGTCGTAGCACCCGATGAAATCCCGACCCACGCCAATGGGCCAAGAGGCCGGGGTCACGTCAATGGCCAGCATTTCCTGAATTTCGTCAATGATTTCAAAGGTATCACGGCTTTCGCGGTCCATCTTGTTGCAGAAGGTCAGGATCGGCAGATCGCGCAGGCGGCAGACCTCAAAGAGCTTTTGGGTCTGGCTTTCCACGCCCTTGGCCCCGTCCACCACCATCACGGCGGCATCCACGGCGGTGAGCGTGCGATAGGTGTCTTCGGAGAAGTCAGAGTGGCCGGGCGTGTCCACAAGATTGAACCGGAACTCTTTGAAATCAAACGACATTGCGGACGCAGAGACAGAGATCCCGCGATCTTTTTCCATCGCCATGAAGTCCGACCGTGTGCGCCGCGCCTCCCCCTTGGCGCGCACCTGACCGGCCATTTGGATGGCCCCGCCGAAGAGCAGAAACTTCTCCGTGAGGGTCGTCTTGCCCGCGTCGGGATGCGAGATGATCGCGAAGGTGCGGCGGCGGGCAATCTCGGGCGGCAGCTCGGGGCGGTTATGGGCGGTGTCTGGCATGGGATGCGCTATAGAGCGGGCGTGGCCTTGGTGCAAGCTTTGGCCGAGGCCCATCCAATAAGTACAAATTGGGGTAAGTTCTGTCCGGCCAAAACACAATTTGTACAAAGCCGCCCCAACGGCTTGAGCACTGGTTAGACCCGAAAATTGCGACCGTCAGCTGCGCACGACATAGACCGAACATTTGGCATGGGCCACCACGTGGCTGGCGGTGGTGCCGAGAATGTAATCTTTGATCTTGGGGTTGGCCGACCCCATCACGATGACATCGACATTTCGGTCTTCGGCCAGTTTCACAATCTGGCGGTGCACCGCGCCCAAGGGCACGATGGTTTCGACCTCCACGCCATCGGCGGGAAAGGCGGCCATCCATTTCGCCAGCGCCTTGCCCCAGTATTCCTTGGAATCGTGAATGTTGAGATTGCGCTCCATCTCAGGGGCGACGGTGGCCACGAGGAGTTTCGCCTCGCGCCGCCGGGCCATGGCGACGGCTTCGTCATAGGCGCTGGTGTCCACTTTGGCGTGGCGCAGGTTGATGGGGCAGAGGATGAGATTGGTGTCGCCGGACATGAGGGTTTTCCTGATTGCTACCCTTGCGAGTGTAGGTGCAAACCCTGTTGCGCACAAATCGGTCGGGTCACCGGATGTTTAGATCTGTTCGATCGTCACATCCTCGGTGGCGTAAAACGCGATGTGATCCTTGATCTGGGCCACGTCTTCTTTCGGGGTTTCATAGCTCCAGGCGGCATTTTTCAGGGTTTTGCTTTTGGTCACGATGGAGAAATAGCTGGCATCGCCCTTGTGCGGGCAATGGGTGGTTGTGTCGGTCTGGTCCAGAAACGCCATGGCGATGTCTGCGCGCGGGAAATAGATCACTTCCGCGTAGCTGCCCTCAGAGAGGCCAAGGGCGGCTTTGCTTTCGACGAGGATGGCCCCGCCGGCGCGCACGCTCCAGGTGCCGGGGGCGTTGCGAATTGTGATATGGGCCATTGTGGTCTCCTCCCAAAGATCGAGGTTTAAATGGGGGCTGTCGCGCGGTGCAGCCACATGGATGCGGTCTCAGACAAAAGCGGTGCGATCGTGCTGCGACAGGTGGCATGATAGGCGTTGAGCCAGGTTTTTTCGCCTTGCGAGAGCATGGATGTGACGATGAGCCGGCGGTCAATGGGCACGAAATTCAGTGTTTCAAAGCAGAGTTTGCCGGTGGCATCGCCGCCTGGCAGCGTGTCCGCCTGGGTGACGACGACCAGGTTTTCAATGCGGATGCCAAAGGCGCCTTGGCGGTAATAGCCCGGCTCGTTGGACACGATCATGCCCGGCTCAAACGGCACGTCAGAGATTTTCGACAGGCGCTGTGGCCCTTCGTGCACGCAAAGTGCGACGCCCACGCCGTGGCCGGTGCCATGGGCGTAATCCTGATCGGCGAGCCAAAGCGGGTAGCGGGCCAGCGCATCCAGATCGCGCCCGGCAAGTCCCGCGGGCCACCGCAGCCGTGAGATGGCGATCATGCCTTGCAGCACGCGGGTGAAGGCGGCCATTTGATCAGGTCCGGGTGTGCCCACGGGCAGGGTGCGGGTGATATCGGTGGTGCCATCGGGATACTGACCGCCGCTGTCGAGCACCAGCAGATCACCATCGAGCAATTGGCGGTTCGTGGCCTCGGTCACGCGGTAATGGGGCAGCGCGCCGTGCGGGCCGGAGCCTGCGATCGTGTCAAAGCTGATGTCTATGAGATCGCCGATGGCGGCGCGATAGGCCTCAAGCTGTCGGACGATGTCGATCTCGGTCATGGTGGCGGGCCGGTCGGTGTCAAACCAGGCGAGGAATTCACACATGGCCGCGGCATCGCGCAGGTGGGCGGCGCGGGTGGCGGCAATCTCCGCCTCATTTTTGCAGGCTTTGGGCAGCAGGCAGGGATCGGGGCCCCAGGCCGTGTCGAGGCCTTTGGCGGTGCGGGCCTCCGCAAAGATCACGGGCGCGGAGGATTTATCCAGTCTCAGAGTGCCCGGAAAGGCCGCGACCGTTTGGAACACGCTGTCATAAGGGGCCAGCGTGACCTCATTGCCGAGATGGGCGCGGACCGTGTCATCAAGCTTGGCCTCATCCACAAAGAGCGTGACGCGGGCGTCGTCATGGAGCAGGGCAAAGGCATGGGGTATAGGATTGCGTGGGATGTCCGAGCCGCGAATATTGAGCAGCCAGGCGATGGCGTCGGGCAGGGTGATGAGCGCGCCGTGATGGCCGGCCGTCGTCAGATCAGCGGCGAGGCGGGTGCGTTTGTTGGCATGGGCCTCGCCCGAGAGCCCATCAGGTTGCACGCGGATGGCCCCCACGGGCGGGGCGGGACGATCGGACCAGAGCGTGTCAATCAAGGTGGTGCGCGCGGTCAGGGTGAAGCTCGGCGGCAGGCCGTTGCGCAGTTTTTCGATCTCACCACCGGTGTGCAGGCGCGGGTCATAGGCCACTGTGCCACCCTCTGGCAGCGCGTCTTTGAGCCAGTCCGCGGGTTTCGTGGCGGGCCAGTCGACCGGGGTGAAATGGGCGGTGTCGACCTGGGCGCTCACCTGTTCGGTGTAGCGGCCATCGACAAAGACGCCCGCCGTGGTCTGCGTGGCGATGCAAAACCCCGCTGAGCCCGTGAACCCGGTGAGCCAGGCCAGGCGTTCATCGCAGGCGGCCACGTATTCGCCCTGATGAATATCGGCGCGGGGGATCAAGGTGGCGGCGATGCCTTCGTCGCGCATCAAAGCCTGAAGGGCGCGAAGGCGCGGCGGGCCTTGATCTGGGCGGGCGGTTTCTGAGAAGGATTGGAACACGGGCGTTTTCAGACACTCTTGAGCGGTTTCAGTGCCATGGTGATCAAAGAATGCGGTCGGGCGCAATCGTGTTTTTCGGTCTGGGCCGATCAAAGCG
>JBCCDT010000027.1:0-37364 GCA_039030635.1 Pseudomonadota bacterium | reverse complement strand
GTCTAGCGATTTGGACCGCCAGACCGGGGCGTGAGGACGGCGTTTACTCGTCTTTTAACGGCACGCCATAGAGCTCCAGTTTGTGACCCTTAAGCTTATACCCCAACTTGCGCGCAATCTTGTCCTGCAGGGCTTCGATCTCAGCATCGACGAACTCAATCACCTCGCCCGATTGCAAATCAATAAGGTGGTCGTGGTGATCGCGTTCGGCATCTTCATAGCGCGCGCGCCCGTCGCCAAATTCCAGCTTGTCGAGGATACCCGCCTCTTCAAAAAGCTTGACGGTACGATAGACCGTGGCGATCGAGATATGCGGATCCACGGCGGAGGCGCGGGCATAGAGCTCTTCCACATCGGGATGATCTTCGGCCTCTTCCAAGACCTTGGCGATGGTGCGCCTCTGGTCTGTCATCCGAAGGCCCTTGGCCTCGCAGCGATCGGTGATTGTGTCACTCATAGGGTTCGTCCGCAGGTTTTCCGCAGGCTCGATACCCTGTGTGGGCGGGGTTTTCCACTGATTTTGTCGTCTTGGGGCCATAGCCCGGGGTGAACCTCGGCCTACGTGCCACAGAAGGTGTGCTGCACCACCTCGGCGGGTTCCGGCGGGCGGCGCAGATCGGCGGCGTCCGGTTGATCGGCAAAGGGGCGGCTCAGCACGTCCACCAGACGCTCAAACGGGGCAAGATCGCCCGCGACGGCGGCGGCGATGGCCTCTTCCACGCGGTGATTGCGGGGGATGAAGAGGGGGTTTGCCTCAGCCATCACGCGGTTTGGGTCTTTTTCGGTCCTGAGGCGCGCGCGCCAATCGACCTCCCAGCTGTCAAACGCGACAGGATCGAGGAATTGATCGCGGGCCGACCCGTCGATGAGCGCGCGGAACGTGTTGGTGAAATCGGCGCGTCCTTCGGCCATGCGCTGCAAAAGGCCCACGATCAGGTCGAGATCTTCGGCCTTGGCCTCTGCGATGCCGATCTTGCGCCCGAAGGCCTGCAGCCATGCGGCCTCAAGCCTGGGGCCCATGGCGTGGATCACGGCGGTGAAGGCCTCAACCGCTGCGTCTTGGTCGGGCATCAGCGGCACCAGCGCGGTGGCCAGCTGCGCCATGTTCCAGACGATCACATTGGCCTGGTTGGCATAGGCATAGCGGCCATGGGCGTCGATGGAGCTGAAGACCTTGTCGGGGTGGTAGACATCGAGAAAGGCGCACGGCCCGTAATCAATCGTCTCGCCCGAGAGCGTGGTGTTGTCGGTGTTCATCACACCGTGGATAAAGCCCACGGACATCCATTGCGTGATCAATGCGATCTGGCGCGTGATGACGGCATTGAGCAACTCCACCGGGTCTTCAACATCCGGGTCATGGCGCGCCACGGTGTAGTCAAAAAGCGCCTTGAGCCCCTCCGGATCACGGCGCGCGGCGAAGAATTGAAAGGTGCCCACGCGGATATGGCTGGAGGCCACGCGCGTCAGAACGGCCCCGGGCAGCGCGCCTTGTTCGCGGTAGACCAGTTCCCCGGTGCTGACAGCGGCCAGCGCGCGGGAGGTGGGGATGCCCAAGGCGTGCATCGCCTCGGAAAGGATGTATTCGCGCAAAACCGGGCCCAGCCAGGCACGCCCGTCGCCCATGCGGGAATAGGGGGTGGGGCCGGAGCCCTTGAGCTGAATGTCAAAGCGGTGGCCGTTTGGGCGCACCTCGCCCAGGAGAATGGCGCGCCCATCGCCCAGCTGCGGGGAAAACCCGCCGAATTGGTGTCCGGCATAGACCTGCGCCAAGGGAGCCGCGCCTAGGGGCACGGTGTTGCCGGCAAAGACCTCTGCCATTTCAGCGGGCGAGCCTGCGGTGATGCCCAGCTCAGCGGCGAGCGTGTGGTTAAAGCGCAGGAGCTGCGGCGTTTTCACCGGGGCGGGCGCCATGCGGGTGTAAAAGCGGTCCGGCAGCTGGGCGTAGCTGTTGTCAAAGGGGATCGTGAGGGTCATGGCATCTAGATAAGCAACCTGCGGGGAAAGGCCAGTGCCGGCTATAAGGCGCGGGTCATGAGCATGTAGCGATCGCGGGCCTGAAAGCCCATTTTCTCATAGAGTTTGCGCACGGGTTCCTTGTCTCGATCGACCTCAAGATGCACGGCCTTGAGCCCGAACCCGGCCAGTTGCGCGGGCAGGCTGGCGAGGATTTCGGTGCCAATGCCGCGTCCACGCACGCCGGGGCGGATATAGATCTCATCCACAAACCCGTCCATGCCGCCAAATTCCAGCGACCAGCCAAAGGTCAGCACCACATAGCCCACGGGCGCGCGGGCGGGCCCGGCGAGGTAGATCGCCCCGTGGGGGGAGCCTTCGAGAAGCGGCAGGATCGCGGCCGCGCGGGTCTCATCGGATTGGGTGATGCCCTCTTCGGCGTGGAAATCGGCGACCAGTTTGGTGAGCACGCCCAGATGATCAGGCTTGGCAAGGGTGAGCTGGGTCATAGGCGGGCGAGCCTTTCTGTCAGCAGGTCAAAGAACCCGTCGGCGTCCAGATCGCCGATGAAGAGCGCATTGGGTGCACGATCCGTGACGCGCCACCAATCGGCGACGGTCATGCCGAGGGTGAGATCCGAAGTGGTCTCAATCTCAACATTGATGTGCCGGCCGGTGAACAGGGCAGGGTTGATCAGGTAGGCGATGGTGCAAGGGTCATGCAAGGGCGCGCCGTTTGAGCCGTATTTTTCGCGGTCATAGCGCTCAAAGAAATCGGTCATTTCGGCCACGGCGGGGCCCACCGCATTGGGGATGGCGCGAAAGGCATCGTTGCGGGGGCGGGTCACCAACGCCTTGTGGGTGACATCAAGCGGCATGACTGTGAGCGGCACGCCTGCGCGGAACACAATATCGGCGGCCTGAGGATCCACATAGATGTTGAATTCGGCGGCGGGCGTGATGTTGCCCACCTCAAAGTACGCCCCGCCCATCAGAACGATCTCTTGAATGCGTTCCGCGATGTCGGGGGCGCGGGTCAGCGCAGTGGCGATGTTGGTCAGCGGACCGATGGGGCAGAGCGTGACCGTGCCGGGGGCCTCAGCGCGCAGCGTCTCGATCAGGAAATCAACCGCGTGGCCGGGGGCCAGTGGCATGGTCGGATCGGGCAGGTCTGGCCCGTCCAGGCCGGTTTTGCCATGCACATGTTCGGCGGTCACCAGAGGCCGCCCCAAAGGCGCGTCACAGCCCGCAAAGATCGGGATATCCGTCCGCCCGGCCAATTCACAGACCTTGCGGGCGTTTTGGGTGACGTATGACAGCGGCACGTTGCCCGCCACGCAGGTGAGGCCCAGCAGCGAGACCTCTGGGCTGGCCAGGGCCAAGAGGATCGCCACGGCGTCATCTTGGCCGGGGTCTGTATCGATGATGATCTTGCGCGTGCTCATGGGGGAGGCATTTCATGGGGCGCGGGATTTGTCCACGGTCAGTATCCCAACCAGCGGTCAATTGCGCCCCGGCGCGGGGTAAAGGCCCTTGGGCCGCCGCGCCTTCGTCAGGCCGTCCCGGGGCCTGGCGAATGGGGAATTGCAGGACGCGGCTCGAATGTTCGGCGGGACTGAACGATAAAGGGCTGCTCTTCAACGCACCGATCGCCACGCCACGGCCTGACGAAGGCGCTACTCTGGATCGGCTTAGCGACCCAGATCGCGCATACCTGCCTCGATGCCTGCAAGGGTCATGGGCACCATGCGGCCTTCGAAAATCTGGGAAATCATCTGAATGGATTGGGTGTAGCCCCAGTATTTTTCCGGCACCGGGTTGATCCAGAGGTGATTTGGCCACTGCTCCCGCGCGCGGTTCAGCCAGACCTGACCGGCCTCTGCGTTCCAGTGTTCATTGGCGCCACCGGGATAGGCGACCTCATAGGGTGACATGGAGGCATCGCCCACGAAGATGCATTTGTAATCAGGCCCGTAGGTGCGCAGGACCTCATCCGTGGGGGTTTGTTCGGACCACCGGCGGCGGTTGTCGCGCCAGACGCCCTCATAGAGGCAATTGTGAAAATAGTAGTATTCGAGATGTTTGAATTCGGTGCGGGCCGCCGAAAAAAGCTCTTCCACCACTTTGATATGGGGGTCCATGGAACCGCCCACGTCGAGAAACAGCAGCACCTTCACCGCGTTGTGGCGTTCGGGGCGCATTTTGACGTCCAGATAGCCGTTCTCAGCCGTGGCGCGGATGGTGCCGTTCAGATCAAGCTCTTCCTCGGCCCCTTCGCGGGCCCAGTTGCGCAGACGTTTGAGGGCCACCTTGATGTTGCGGGTGCCCAGTTCCACGCTGTCATCGAAGTTGCGAAACTCGCGCTTGTCCCAGACCTTGACCGCGCGTTGATGGCGGCTTTTGTCCTGGCCGATGCGCACGCCTTCGGGGTTGTAACCATAGGCGCCAAAAGGCGAGGTGCCAGCGGTGCCGATCCATTTGTTGCCGCCTTGGTGACGCCCTTCTTGTTCCTTGAGCCGCTCTTTGAGCGTGTCCATCAGCTTGTCAAAGCCGCCAAGCGCCTCGATCTCGGCCTTTTCTTCGGCGCTGAGGTGTTTTTCGGCCATTTTTTCCAGCCATTCCTGAGGCAGGTCCACGGCCTCCATCACCTGATCGACTGTGATGTTTTCCAAGCCTTCAAAACTGGCGGCAAAGGCGCGGTCAAAGCGGTCGATGAGGCGTTCATCCTTCACCATGGCGGCGCGGGCGAGATAGTAGAACCCTTCGACGTCATAGGTGACGAGGTTGCGGCCCATCCCCTCAAGGAATGTCAGATATTCGCGTAAGGAGACGGGGATGCCCGCCTCGCGCAAATTCTGAAAGAACGGATGGAACATGTCAGATCGACATCCGGTGGATGATCAGGGTGATAAAGAGCCCGACCACGGCCAAGCCCATGGCATAGACCACGGCGTATTGCACGATATCGGCGCGATTGCCTTTGCGGCGGCGCGCGGTCATGGCCCCGAGGATGGCCCCCAGAACAGCCCCAAGAACGACGAACATGATGTTAACCCGACTGTTGGTTACTGACTTGACGCAACGGGGCTGAGTGCAGTGATTTCACGCAGTTTTGCGCGCACGGCCCATTCCGTGCCGAACCCGTAGCGCGCCCAGCCGAGACTGTCCATACGCACCGCGTTGGCCTCTGCGGTGCGGCCCACTTGCACCAGCGCCTCCGCGCGGAGCATCAGCAAGGTCGACAGCAGGGCGGCGTTTTCAAACCGTTCCGCCGTCGCGATATGAGGGTTCAGCAGCACGAGCGCGTCATTGCCCTGACCCTGGCTGATGGCGTAGGCGGCCAGCTGCGAGGCGGAATAGGCTTGATGCAGGCGCGTGCCCGGCGCGCGGCGATAGGCCACTTCGGCGGCGACAAAATTGCGGAACGCGACCTCGGGATCGGCGACCTGGCTCAGGCGCGCCAAGGCAAAATGCGAAAAGCCCAGGCGATGGTCGGTCCAGCCTTGGGTCTGGGCGATGCGCAGAGCCTCGGACGCGGCGCGGCGGCGTTGGCCGGAATTGGTATCCGGCCCAAGTGCTGTTTGCACAGCGCGGATCCAAGCGCGCGGCGTTTGCGGCGTGTTGCGAGAGGGCAGGGCATTGCCGCGCGGGTTGAGCCGCGACAGGATCGCGGGAATGCGCTGTGCCACCTGGGATTGGGTCATGCCCGATTGCAGCTCTGGCGCGTAATAGGCGCGCAGGATCAGCATGTCGAACCCGGTCAGCACAGTGTGCACATTGTCGTCGTTAAAGACGCTGTCGGGCAGACGATAGAGATCATTGAGCGGGCCAAGCGCCTGGGCCAGTTCCTCGTGCAGGCAATCGCGCACCTCTTGCGGGGCGGCATCACCGGGCAGGAAAATGGCGATCTGGGTGCGGCGGGCCAGCGAGGACCAATTGGTCTGTGCGGTGTGGCGCGCGCTGCGATATTCGCGCAGGCTGGACACGTTGGGCACCACGAAACAGGCCGCTTTGGGCAAGAAGCGCCGAATGTCGGCCCGCGACACCACTTCGATCGTGATCGTGGAGGGGTTGGGCCCGGTCGGCTGACGCGTGGCGATGTCGATCCCTGCCTCGTTGCGCAACCGGTTCACCAGGCGGTTCAGATCGGGCATCAAGGTCGGCGGCGGGTTGCCTGTGACCTGCACGGCAATGGGCCCTTCAAAGCGCGAGAATTGTTGCAGCTGACGGCCAGATTCCAGTTGGAAGGACAGCTCAAGGAAATCGCGCGCAATATCGCGGTTGGAGCGGTCAGGCGCGGTCGGGCGCGACGCGCCAAAGGTTTTCATGGCCGGAAGGCTTGATTGCGATGGCGTCGCCGCGCGTGAGGACACGTCTTGGGGTGCACTCATGCAGGCCGCCAACATCATGCAAAGGGGAAAAAGAAGCAAACGGCGCATGGCCAAACTCTTTAACTCTAACACTTTTCCCAGTTGCGTGAGCAGACGCCCCGCCGACCAATTATGCGCGCTATGGTTGTATTTAGCAGGGGAAATCTGGCGAGGATGTGGTGCAAATGTGGCATTTGTGCGGCGTTGCATGTATCTGTCCTGCTCCCAGCGAGATACCTTTTATCATTCAGGCGCAGCGATGCCCGCGCCGAATGGATGTGGCGTGCACTGCGTCTGATGCATCCTACACGGATTAGACCACACCAACAGCCCAAAAGCGCGTGATGTGCCGATGCTGTGGTGATGCGGCCCATGGCGCGGGGCGTTCTGCCGGATAAGGTGGCATCCACATATCGCGCCTGTGGGGCTGCCTGCGGCGCCGGCGATGCAATGCAGTTGCCTTTGAGGATCATATGCCGGGCATTGCGATGGGCGGCGTGGGCACGCTCTTGTCACCTGGCTGGCGGGCGGGATAGACCAGCGCAACGACCACAATCCCCGCCGCGCAGAGCGGTGCGCGGGATGCCCCCTGATAATGTCGCCTTAAGGGTCCTATTGATGAGTGTGCAAAAGCCCGTTGCGTTTTCCAAGCTGCGCAAACTGCCCGGGTGGTTGGGCTGGGCGGATTTTCAGATCCTCAGGCTGCTTTTGGCCGATCAAGGCCCGTCAGACACTAGCGCGGTGGCCGAGATCGGGGTGCATCACGGCAAATCCTTCATCGCCCTGGCGGCATCTTCTGGGCAGCGCAGGATGTGCGCCATCGACATTTTCGGCGATCAGCATCGCAATCTGGATCACTCTGGCGAAGGGGATAAGGCGCGGTTTCTGGACAATTTGAAACAGTTCGGCGTCGATCAGGACCGTCTGACCATTCTGGAAAACGCGTCTGAGGATGTCAGCCCTGACGCGCTTAAGGCGGCGGTGGGGCCGGTGGGTCTGTTTCATATCGACGGAGGCCATCATGAAAAGGTGGTGACCTCTGATCTGGAGCTGGCCTGCGCCGTGGCGACGGAGGATGCGATCATCGTGATCGATGACGTGTTTCGGCCTGAATGGCCCGAGGTGAGCGCGGCCACGTTTCGATCCACCGCCTTGCGCGCCCACGGGTTTTGCCTGTTCGCGGTGGGCTTTAACAAATCGTTTTTCTGCAAAACCTCGCATCTGGAGCGCTACCGCGCGGTGTTGCAGCAGGATTGGGCGCTGCAACAGTTTTTCGCCAAGCCCTACCAGATGGAGGGGCACGACATCTTGGTGTTTCAGACCTATCCCCTGCCGGAATGGCCACGCGGGACCGTGCTGCGGTATTACCTGTCGACCTGGCACCCGGAGCTGTTTTTGAAGCTCAGATTATGGGCGCACAGGCTCAGACGGGTGCGCAGGCGCATCTTGCGCAAAACATAGGCGCGCGTGGCGGGTCAGCGTTAGGATTGCCGCCGGGCCATGAAGGCCAACCGCTCAAACAGATGCACGTCTTGTTCGTTTTTCAAAAGCGCGCCGTGGAGTTTCGGCAAAGCATCTGACCCGCCGCGGCGGAGATCCTCGGCGGTGAGGTCTTCGGCCAGGATCAGCTTCAGCCAATCAAGCACCTCGGATGTCGACGGCTTTTTCTTGAGCCCCGATTGTTCGCGGATCTCATAGAATTGGGTGAGCGCGGTGGTCAGCAGCGCCTCTTTGATGCCCGGATGGTGCACCTCAACAATCTTTTTCATCGTCTCCGGGTCGGGGAAACGGATGTAGTGGAAAAAGCAGCGCCGAAGGAACGCATCGGGCAGTTCTTTTTCATTGTTGGAGGTGATGATGACGATGGGCCTGGTTTTGGCGCGCACCGTCTCGCCCGTCTCATAGACGTGGAACTCCATCTTATCGAGTTCTTGCAAGAGGTCGTTGGGAAACTCGATATCGGCCTTGTCAATCTCATCAATCAAGAGCACGACCTTACCGTCGGCATCAAACGCCTGCCAGAGCTTGCCCTTTTTGATGTAATTGGCCACGTCGTGCACGCGCTCTTCGCCCAGCTGACTGTCGCGCAGCCGGCTGACGGCGTCATATTCATAAAGCCCTTGCTGGGCGCGCGTCGTGGATTTGATGTTCCATTCCAGCATGGGCAACCCCAATGCGGCAGAGACCTGTCGGGCCAGTTCGGTTTTGCCGGTGCCGGGCTCCCCCTTGACCAGCAAAGGCCGTTCCAACGTGACGGCGGCATTGACGGCCACGGTCAGATCTTCTGTGGCCACATAGCTGTCTGTTCCGGAAAACTTCATCGCGTGCTCACTCTTTGCTGCTTGGCCTCTAGTGACGGGCAAGACCCTCGAACGCAAGGCGAAATCGAAACCATGCTGTGTGATTGGCTAGTGACATTCCTTAATCATCGGTGTATCTCGGCCTCAAACGGGGAAGCTGAGACCTGTTAGACGCGCGTATGGGTCCCAGCAAAATAGGGATACATTTCAATGAAAGCTGAATCGTTTGTAACTGACGACTACCGCCCGGCGGAAGACGAACCATTTATGAATGACCGCCAACTGGAGTATTTCCGTCGCAAGCTGCTTGCGTGGAAAGAGGAACTTCTGGAAGGCAGCCGGGACACGATCGAAGGGCTGCAGGACAGCACGCGGGCGATCCCGGATGTGGCGGACCGTGCCTCTGAAGAAACCGACCGCGCGCTGGAGCTGCGCACGCGGGATCGTCAGCGCAAGCTGGTGGCCAAGATCGACAGCGCCCTTCGCCGGATCGACGAAGGTGAATATGGCTATTGCGAAGTGACGGGTGAGCCGATTTCGCTCAAGCGCCTTGATGCGCGGCCTATCGCGACAATGAGCCTTGAGGCGCAAGAGCGCCATGAGCGGCGCGAGAAAGTGCATCGCGACGATTGATCTAAGATCAGGTTGACGTTTCAAAAACGCCGGAGCCGACCCTCCGGCGTTTTTCATTGACAGATGCCGTCCCCGTCCCGGGCTTGACCCGGGACCTCGTGTTTCGGCAGGCCAAGGTGCCGGGCATGAGGCGCATCATTTTCAAATCCGATCCGACATCCTAACTTAGCCATATGACACTGACCGACATGAAGATCACCGTGATTGGCGCGGGCATTGGGGGGCTGGCTGTGGCCATGGCCCTGGCGCAGCGCGGGGCCTCGGTGCGCGTGCTGGAACAGGCCGACGCGATCCGGGAGGTGGGGGCGGGGTTGCAGATCTCACCCAACGGGGCGCGGGTGTTGCAGGCCTTGGGGCTGGGTGATGTTTTGCGCGCGGCCGGGATGCAGGCGCAAGCGGTGCGGCTTTTGGATTATCGCGGGGCCTCTGTGACGCGGCTGGATTTGGGGCGTCTGCGCAACCGGGATTACTTTTTCGTGCATCGTGCCGATGTGATCGGTCTTTTGGCCGATGGGGCGCGATCCGCGGGTGTTGAGATTGAACTGGGCGTTGAGGTCACCGCGCTGCAGCTTGACGACACCCCTGTGATCCGCCTGGCCAGCGGGGAGGAGCGCAGGGCGGACCTTGTCATCGGGGCGGATGGCATCCACTCCACCGCGCGCCGGGCGATTTGCGGCTCCCTTGCGCCGTTTTTTACCGGACAGACCGCGTGGCGCGCGATGGTGCCCAATCATGCGGGCCGGAATGCTGAGGCGCGGGTGCATATGGGCCCCCGTCGCCATGTGGTGAGCTATCCGTTGCGCGGGGGTGAGATGCTCAACCTGGTCGCGGTGCAGGAGCGGGACACATGGGTCGAAGACGGGTGGAGCCAGGAGGATGATCCAGACAACCTGCGCGCGGCCTTTGCCGATTTTGGCGCGGACGTGCAAGAGATGCTTCGCTCCGTGGACCGTGTGCACCTATGGGGGCTCTTTCGCCATCCCGTGGCGCCGGAGTGGCATCGGGGTGGGGCGGTCCTGTTGGGCGATGCCGCGCATCCGATGCTGCCGTTTCTGGCGCAGGGGGCCAATATGGCGCTGGAGGATGCTTGGGTTCTGGCGGAGGCGCTGGCGCTGCCGGGGCGGCTCAGCACGCGGCTCGCGGCCTATCAGACGCGGCGGCGCGATCGGGTGGTGCGGGTGACGGATGCGGCCAGTGGCAATGCCTGGAAATACCACCTCGTGTCGCCTGTCGTACGCTTTGCCGCGCATCAAGCGATGCGGCTGGGGGGGCGGCTGATGCCGGATCGGATGATGGGGCAGTTTGCCTGGCTCTATGAGCATGACGTGACAGGGGGGCAGACCGTTACGCAGCGGTAGAGCGGGCGTGCCTCAGGCGTCGAGATCCACCCAGATCGGGACGTGATCTGACGGTTTCTCGCGGCCGCGGATCGCCTTGTCGATCTGGCAATCGGTGAGCATGTCCGCGGCCTGAGGGCTGAGCAGAAAATGGTCAATGCGGATGCCGTCATCGCGGTTCCACGCACCGGCCTGATAATCCCAGAATGTGTAGTGCCCAGGCGCCGCCGTGCGGGCGCGAAACGCCTCGGTCAGGCCCAGGTTGAGAAGGCGGCGATAGGCGGCGCGGCTTTCAGGGCGGGCCAGCGCATCCTCTTGCCAGACCTCGGGGCGCTTGGCGTCTTCATCTTGGGGGATGATGTTGTAATCGCCGGCCATCAGAAACGGCTCTTCCAGCGCCAGAAGCTCTTGAGCCCGGGCGCGGAGCCGCTCCATCCAGGCCAGTTTGTAATCATATTTCGGCCCCGGCGTGGGGTTGCCATTGGGCAAATAGAGACCGCAGACGCGCAGGGCGGTCTTGTCGCCCATCACGGTGGCCTCAATGTAGCGGGCCTGTTCATCTTCGTCATCGCCGGGCAGGCCGCGGGTGACATCCTCAAGCGGGCGTTTGGACAGGATCGCCACGCCATTAAAGCTTTTCTGACCATGCGTTTCGACGGTGTAGCCACGGCTTTCAAACATGTCGCGGGGGATGTTTTCGTCGATGGATTTGAGCTCTTGCAGCAGCACCACATCCATGTCGGCCTCATCCAGCCAATCGCCCAAAGCGACCATGCGCGCCTTGATGCCGTTGATGTTGAAGCTGGCGATTTTCATGCGCGGACCCTTCGCAAATTTGGCGGTGTGTCTTCTATCACGCGAGGCGGTCGGAAGAGCAAGCGCGGAAGTGGCATCCGGCGGCGGCCCTCCTGTCGATTATGGGGGCTGAAACGCAAATTGATTCGCACAGAAAAATGCACTTTTAAGGTGAAAAACGTTTAGATTCAGGCCTGTGGATATGTTTTTTTAAAGTGGTTTTTTAAAAAATATCTCAATTTAATTTCAATAAATTGAAAACGTGGCACTTAAATTTTGGGCCTGTGGATAACCCTTTTTGCAAGAAATCTAAGTTGTTTAATCGCCTTTAAGATGTAACCGTTTTGAGGCCTGCAATGGGCTTTGCTACGGGAGTTTGAGCATGTCTGCACTACGGAAATACACACAAAACATCGCCACAACACACGCAGAAACCAGCCTGCATGACGGGGACGCCGTCGGCGCCTTTACCTCGTCCATGGGCCCTGTGCGGTCCGAGATGGAGGCCGGCGACGCGGTGGCAACTTTCACCTCTTCGATGGGTCCCATCACAGCCGGTGACGCAACCACAGGGGACGCCACAGAGATGTTCACATCCTCCATGGCGCCTGTCACCTCGGATGCGGAAACGGGCAACGCGGTGGAGCTTTTCACCTCGTCCATGGGTCCGGTCACGGCCGCGTCCACCAGCCACGGTGACGCGGTGGAGGCGTTCACGTCCTCCATGGCACCGGTGAGCCGGGGCGACACGGATGCCGGTGACGGCTGCGAAATCTTCACATCCAGCATGTGATCGAAAATGCGCTGGCGGACCCAAGATATGACAAGCCCTGAGGTGACTGATCCCGCGTCGCGTGGTCAGGTCATCCGGCTTGACACACCGTTTCGCCAGCGCACCAAACCCGCACGGCTTGCCGCGCTCATGCAACGCTTTGCAGTGACGCGGCGCGGTGCGGGGGATGTGTTTTGGATGAAAGAGAACGCCGAGCTTCTCGGGGTTCTTGACTCCACAGGTGCGGCTGTCGACGCGGACGCGCTGGCAGTCTATGCGCCATTTTATGATGACCTGGATGATCGGGTCGGGTTCTTTCCTCAGTATTACCGGTTCTTCCTGTCCTTGGCGCTGGATCTTGAGGCGCTCGGCATGGTGGGTAACACGGCGGAGCGGCTTGTCCATTGGGTGGCGCAGTCGGGCCTGATCGAGGCGGAATTGTCGGATCTGCAACGGGCAGAGGCGCGTCGCTTGTGCCTGCGCAGAGGGGTCGACCCGGTGGTGGACCCAAGCCTTGATGACCGGTTACGCGCCTTTGTTCAGCGGGCAGCAACCTTTTCCCTGCCCAACAAGAAGGCCGCCTATGAGCTGACGCATATCGTGTTCTACCTGTCCGAATATGGCCGCCGTGACCCCGATATCGGCGCAGCCGCGTGTCAGTCGTTGCGGCATGCGGGCACGTTGGCCTTTCTGGAATTGAATGTGGATTTGCTGTCGGAGATCTGTATCGCGCTGCGCTTTGCCGGTGAGACGCCGCCCGAGATCTGGGAGCGGTGGTTGCGCGATCAGGTGCGGCTCTTTGCGATCAAGCCTGTCGACTGGCCGATGGCGCAGGATGACTATCACCCCTGGCTGATGCTGAACTGGTTCATGGACGTGTCAGGGCAGGGCGGCTTTGGCCAAGAGGTGCCGGAAGGGGCCGTGATCTTTGCCGCGCCGAAGCCTTGCGCGGGCCCCCTGCGGGAGCTGTCTGACAGCATTTACAAGCTGGGCGATGCGCGTTGCAGCGATTGGGCCGCGATGCGCGACGGCGTGGGGGAAGCCCTGTCGGATGAGGCGCGCAACGTGTTGCTTGCCGCCGAAGAGGCCGTGGATTTTGACCTGTTCTTTCGCGGATTTGCTCGGGCCAGTGGCCCCGCGCAGATGGCAGGGCAGGCGCAGGCCCAGTCATTGGCCCAATCTCAGGTCCAGACTCAGGCCGGGGCCGCGCTATGATCTCGTCCTCGGGATCGCGCAGTCAGGCAGCACGGGTGGCCATTGTCACAGGCGTGGTCCTGACGGCAGTGTACACATTGCTGATTTCGTCCGCGGACGCGATCACCAAGCTTTTTGCCGCCAGTTACGCCGCCCCGCAGCTTTATGCGCTGTCGGGCGGTCTTGTCGCTGTCATGAGCTTGCTGGCCAATCGGCGGGGCGGCGTATGGCACGGCATGACCACGACATGCCCGCGCGCCATGGCGGTGCGGGTCGTGTCCACCCTGGGGGCGACGGTGGCGTTTTACTATGCCTTTGCATTGTTGCCCTTTGCAGAGGTGTTTTTGTTCATCGCGATGATCCCGCTTTTTGCGGCCCTGCTTTCGGGCCCGGTCCTAAAGGAGCCGGTGCGCCCGCAGGTGTGGCTGGCGCTGGCCTGTGGCAGCGTGGGCGTTTTGTGCCTTTTTCCGGCGGGGGTCAGTTCCGTGACCTTGGGCCACGCTTTGGCGTTGGTGGCGGTTGTGTTGGGCACCGTGTCCATGGTCGCGTCGCGCTATATCGGGGTGCGGGACAGCAATATCCTGGCGCAGGTGTTTTACCCCAACCTGGCGTTGATGGTGGTGATGGCCGCAGCACTGCCTTTTGCGTTCAAACCGATGGCTTTGGTCGATCTGGGTTGGGTCGCGCTTTATGCTGTGGCGCTATTTGGGGCGCGGTGGGTTTTGGTGGCCGCGCTGCGCATGTTGCCGGCCTATGTGGTGACACCGCTGATGAACCTGCAGTTTTTGTGGATGGTTGTGATCGGTGCGGTGGCCTTTGGCGAAGTTCCCGGGATCGGGGTCTACCTTGGGGCTGCGATCATCATCGGGGCGGGGTGCTGGCTGGTGTGGGATCAAACGCGGGGTGTATCGCACCCGCGCCGCGTCGTGCCGGCGGAGTGACGCCACCTATCGCGTTTGTCTTATGCGCTACATTGAGAAGGACGTGCCGCAGCCACAGGAACTGGACGCGTTGGGGTTTTCGATGGTGAAACGCGCGCCAATCAACTCTTCGCTGAAATCAATCGTGGCCCCGCTCAGAAACGGCAGCGAGACGGCATCTACCACAACTTTCTCACCGCCGCCCTCAAGGACCAGATCATCGTCGGAGGGGGCATCAAGCTTGATCTCATACTGAAAGCCGGAACAGCCGCCGCCCTCAACCGCGACGCGCAGGGCGACGCCATCGGAGGCAGCACCGATTTCTGACAGGCGCGCAAAGGCGCGCGGTGTGACGATGGGCGGCAGATCCATGGGAACCTTCGTGTTTTCACCAAGTCTATGGCGTAATATATGAGGAAGGGGATGAGGCGACAAGGACTTCTCAGCGATGCAACAGGCCTATGCCTTGGATCCGGCCACCGCGCGCCCGCGATTGGTGGCGGAAACCGAAAGCGCGTTCCGCTCTCCGTTTCAGCGCGATCGGGACCGGATCATCCACGCCAGCGCGTTTCGGCGATTGAAGCACAAGACGCAGGTGTTTGTGGAGCATGAGGGCGATTATTTTCGCACACGGCTGACCCATTCCATCGAAGTGGCGCAGGTGGCGCGCACGATTGCCGGCGCGTTGGGGCTCAACCAGGAACTGACCGAGGCGGTCGCGCTGGCCCATGATTTGGGGCACACGCCCTTTGGGCACACGGGCGAGGATGCGCTCAACGCGCTGATGGCGCCCTATGGCGGGTTTGACCATAATGCGCAGGCGCTGAGGATCGTGACATCGCTTGAGCGGCATTATGCGGAGTTTGACGGGCTGAACCTGACCTGGGACACGTTGGAAGGCATTGCCAAGCACAATGGTCCGGTGGGCGGGCCGCTGCCTTGGGCGCTGGCGGAGTATAACGCCATCCATGATCTGGAATTGCACACCCATGCCAGCGCGGAGGCGCAGGTGGCCGCATTGGCCGATGACATTGCCTATAACAATCACGACCTTCATGACGGTCTGCGGGCGGGACTGTTTTCAGAAACCGACATCGCGGATTTGCCGATCGTGTCGGAGTGTTACCGCGCGGTCGATGCCGCCTATCCCGGTTTGGACGCCTATCGCCGCCGCCATGAGGCGCTGCGGCGGGTGTTCGGGGTGATGGTGTCAAATGTGATCGAGACCTCGCGCGACGGGCTGGCCAAGGCCGCGCCGGGCTCTGCCCAAGAGGTGCGAGAACTGGGCTATGCGGTGATCCGCTTTGCGCCTGGGACCTGGTCCGACCTGCAACAGATCCGCGATTTTCTGTTTGAACGCATGTATCGCGCGCCCCGCGTGGTGGAGATGCGCGAGCAGGTGACCCATGTGGTCGAAGAGCTGTTTCCCTATTACATGTCCGCGCCTGAGAACCTGCCGCGGCGCTGGCAGGCGGAGGTCGCAGCGGTTGAGAGCGATACAGAGCTTGCCCGGTTGGTCAGTGATTACATCGCGGGGATGACCGATCGGTTTGCGCTGGAAAGCCATGCCCGGCTGCTGGGCGGGCCGGGTGGCGCGGGAGAGCGGCGCGAATAGTGGGCTGCTCGTCCGCCCTTCGGGCAGTCTCGCGCGGCGGCGTGCCTGGCAAAAGCGCGACGGAATGTCATTGGCCGGGCTGGCACTGGGACCATATACTAGGGTCATGATTGCGGAATTCGGTCACTTTGCGTTGGTTTTGGCCTTTGTGCTGTCCCTTGTGACAGCGATTGTGCCTTTGATCGGGGCGCAACAGCGTTGGCATGGCTGGATGGCCGTGGCAGAACCGGGGGCCGTGCTTCAATTTTTCCTCACCGGCGTGGCCTTTGCCGCGCTCACCCATGCCTTTGTCGTGTCGGATTTTTCGCTGCGTCTGGTGGTGATCAATTCCCATTCGCTCAAACCGATGCTCTATAAGCTCACGGGCGTTTGGGGCAATCACGAAGGCTCCATGCTGCTTTGGGTGCTGATTGTCACGCTCTTTGGCGCGGTGGCTGCTTGGCGCGGTGGGGGCCTGCCGCCCAGTTTGCGGGCGCGGGTTTTGGCGATGCAATCCATGGTGGCCGCGGCCTTTTTCGCCTTTATCCTGTTTTCATCCAACCCGTTTGAGCGGATGGCGATCCCGCCTTTTGATGGTCAAGACCTCAACCCGTTGTTGCAAGATCCCGGCTTGGCCTTCCATCCGCCGTTTCTCTACCTGGGCTATGTCGGGCTTTCGATGACCTTTTCCTTTGCGGTGGCCGCCCTTCTGGAGGGGCGCGTCGATGCCGCCTGGGGCCGTTGGGTGCGGCCTTATACGCTGGCGGCGTGGATGTTTCTGACAGTGGGGATCGGACTGGGCAGTTGGTGGGCCTATTATGAGCTGGGCTGGGGCGGGTTTTGGTTCTGGGATCCGGTGGAGAACGCGTCATTCATGCCGTGGCTGATTGCCGCCGCGCTGTTGCATTGCGCGATCGTGGTGGAAAAACGCGAAGCGCTGAAAAGCTGGACGATCCTTTTGGCCATCATCGCCTTTGGGTTTTCAATGGTGGGGGCGTTCATCACGCGCTCTGGCGTGCTGACCTCGGTGCATGCCTTTGCCACGGACCCCGAACGCGGTGTGTTCCTCTTGATGATCCTTGGGTTTTTCATGCTCCTTGGCCTGACCTTGTTTGCGGCGCGCGCGCCGATCCTGCAATCCAAAGGCGTGTTCGGCGTTGTGAGCCGGGAATCGGGTCTTGTTCTGAACAATCTGATCCTCGCGGTGTCGGCTTTTGTGATATTTGTGGGCACGATCTGGCCGCTGGTGAGTGAGCTGTTTTTTGATCGCAAACTGTCGGTCGGGCCGCCGTTTTTCAACCTGGCGTTTTCGCCGTTCATGCTGGCGTTGGGCTTGGTCCTGCCGGTGGGGGCGATGCTGCCTTGGAAACGCGCGCAGGTGGGGCGTGTCCTGCGCAAACTGGCCCCTGCGTTTGTTTTGGCGCTGGCGGTGGGAGCGCTGGCTTTTGCCTTGCAGACCGGGCGCAGCGCCTTGGGACCCATCGGGCTTTTCCTTGGGGCCTGGTTGGTGGCGGGCAGTGCGGTCGATCTGATGGCCCGGACCGGACGGGGCGGGTGGCGCGAGAGGCTGGGCCGGATGCTGCGCCTGCCGCGGGCGGATTGGGGGAAATCCGTGGCCCATGCCGGGCTTGGCGTGACCTTTGCCGGTGTGGCCGCGATGATGGCCTGGGAGGATGAAGACATCCGCGTGGCCATGCCCGGCGACAGCTTTGAGATCGCCGGATACACCTTGACCCTCGATCGTGTGCGCGAGGTGCAAGGCCCCAATTATGTGGCGACCGTGGGGGATGTCACGCTGGCGCAGGGCAACACGGTCTTGGGCCAGATGCACCCGGAAAAACGCATCTACCCGGTGGCGGGCATGCCCACGACGGAGGCTGCGCTCAACATCGGGTTCACGCGCGATATCTATGTCTCGCTCGGGGATCCGCAGGTGGGGGGCGGCTGGGCGGTGCGCACCTATTACAAACCGCTGGCCAATTGGATCTGGGGCGGGTCCATTCTGATGGCGTTGGGGGGGCTTTTGTCCTTGACCGACAGGCGGTATCGGGTGGCGGCGGGCGCGGCCAAGACGCCGCCGCGCAAACCCTCTGAGATGCCCGCCGAATGAGGGGTCTGGCGCTCATCCTGTGCGTGATCGCGGCCCCGCTTTGGGCGGTGCAGCCGGATGAAATTCTGGACGATCCGGCGCTTGAGGCCCGCGCGCGGGCGCTGTCGGAAGAGCTGCGCTGTTTGGTGTGTCGCAATGAGAGCATTGACGAGTCGAACGCGCCCTTGGCCCGGGATTTGCGGCTTTTGGTGCGAGAGCGTTTGGTGGCGGGTGACAGTGACGCCGAGGTGATGGAGTTCGTCGTGGCGCGGTTCGGCGAATACGTGCTGCTGAAGCCACAGGCGACGGGGGCAAACCTGATCTTGTGGCTGGCGGGGCCATTGATGCTCCTCTGCGGGGTGGGGTTGGGCCTGAGCTATCTGCGCCGTCGCGCGGGCAGTGAGGCCGTGGCGGAGGCCGCGCTGTCGGACGCGGAAAAATCTCGCCTGAAGCAGATCCTGGACGATTGACGTTCCTCTTAACGCCTCGTCATGGGGGCTGGGTCATTTCCACGCCGGACGAATGCGGCTAGGCTCTGGCCTGAGCAAGATCAAAGGCCGCATGTCATGAGAACCTACCAATCCATTCAGTTTACCGTTGAAAACGACATCGCGGTGCTGCGCCTCAATCGACCCGATCGGATGAACGCGCTGAGCACCGAGATGCGGGCCGAGATTATGGATGCTGCCCGCAGCGCCCCGCGCCAGGCGCGCGTTCTGGTCCTGACCGGGGAAGGGCGGGCCTTTTGCGCGGGCCAGGACCTTAGCGATGGGCGCGTGGGTGCCGCGGTGGATATGGAGCGGGTTTTGCGGGATGAATATGTGCCGATGATTGAGGCGATCTCAGACTGCCCTATCCCGACCATTTCTGCGGTCAACGGTCCGGCCGCCGGGGCAGGGGCCAATCTCGCGCTGTCGGCGGACGTGGTGATCGCCGCTGAAAGCGCCTATTTCCTGCAGGCTTTCGCGCGCATTGGCCTTATCCCCGACGCGGGCGGCACCTATTGGTTGCCGCGTCAGATGGGGGCGGCCAAGGCGATGGGGGCTGCACTTTTTGCAGAGCCCATCAGTGCGCGGCAGGCCGATGACTGGGGCATGATTTGGGAAGCTGTTGAGGATGACGCGTTCGAGGCGCAGTGGCGCGCGCGCGCGGCCCATCTGGCGAGCGGCCCGACACAGGCCTACGCGGCCATGAAACAAGCCATCCGCGCCAGTTGGGATCACGGGTTCAAAGGTCAGCTTGACCAAGAGGCGCGACTGCAAGGGGAATGCGGTCGCACGCGGGATTTTCAGGAAGGGGTGTTGGCCTTTCTCGAAAAGCGCAAAGCGACCTTTGAAGGGCGCTAGATCGCCGCTTTCTGCGGTGTGACAGCCCTCGAACCCGTTGATCGGCGCGCCCAAGAAAATTCGAATTTTCTTCGCATTTTCTTCGAAGAAAATGGCCCGCTCAGATCGGCTGACGGGGCTGTAACACGCGGATATTGGATGTTGAAAAAGCCCGGCCCTGGGCGGCGACCCGGGCCATGGGGATGCCATTGGCCAGGATTTGCACGCCGTCGCGCCCGTCCTTCACGTCAAACTGCACTGTGCCTTCGCCCTCTTCCACGATGACGGAAATGACATCATGCTCGGCATCGAACGGACCGATTTCGACCGGTGCCGCGCTCATCTCCCAGATCTTGCCGTCAAGAATGGCCTGTTCCAACAGGTCGGGCGGACCCATCACCGGCGCGGGCGTCATCGGCACCGCGCGGGTTTTCATTAAGAAACCCGGTATGGCGGTTTTGTTCGGCACTCTCGCGTGCAGGCGAGGAATGGCATGGCGCCTTAGGGTCGGGTGGGGCATGGGACAGATGGCTCAACAAGGCTCATGGGCCTTTGGTTGTCCATCATTTGTCTTAATCTTGGGTAAAACCCTTGCCCATAAAAAAGGTCCCGGTGTTGGTGCACCGGGACCGTCGTGTCGACAAATCTGTCGTCAGCGCTTTTCCATATCCACGTAATCGCGCATCGTTTCCCCTTGATAAAGCTGCCGGGGGCGGCCGATTTTGAGCTGTGGATCGGCGATCATTTCTTTCCACTGGGAAATCCAGCCCACCGTGCGGGAGACCGCGAAAATGGGCGTGAACATCGAGGTTGGGAAACCCATCGCCTCCAGGATGATGCCGGAGTAGAAATCCACATTCGGGAAGAGCTTTTTCTCGCTGAAGTATTCGTCCTGAAGCGCTTGTTTTTCCAGCTCTTTTGCGACCTGAAGGATGGGATTATCTTCCACGCCCAAAAGCTCAAGGACCTCATCGGCGGATTGCTTCATCACCTTGGCGCGCGGATCGAAATTTTTGTAGACGCGGTGGCCAAAGCCCATCAGGCGGAATTCGTCGTTTTTATCCTTGGCGCGCGCGATAAACTCAGGGATCCGGTCGACAGTGCCGATCTCACGCAGCATTTCCAGACAGGCCTGGTTCGCGCCGCCATGGGCCGGGCCCCAAAGACAAGCAATGCCCGCCGCGATGCAGGCAAACGGGTTCGCGCCCGAGCTGGAGGCCAATCGCACGGTCGAGGTAGACGCGTTTTGTTCGTGATCGGCATGGAGCGTGAAAATCCGGTCCATGGCGCGGCTGAGGATCGGATTGACCTGATAATCCTGCGCGGGCACCGCAAAGCACATGCGCAAGAAGTTGGAGGCATAATCCAATTCATTGCGCGGATACACGAAGGGCTGACCGATGGAATATTTATACGCCATCGCCGCGATCGTCGGCATTTTGGCGATCAGTCGGATAGAGGCCACCTCGCGCTGCCAGGGGTCATTGATGTCGGTGCTGTCGTGATAAAACGCGCTGAGCGCGCCGACGACGCCGACCATAATGGCCATGGGATGGGCATCCCGGCGATACCCACGGAAGAGAAAGTGCATCTGCTCATGCAGCATCGTGTGGGTGGTCACGCGGTTTTCAAAATCTTCCAGCTGCGCGGCGGACGGCAGCTCACCATAGAGCAGGAGGTAGCACACCTCCAGGAAGTGGGATTTTTCGGCCAATTGATCAATCGGATAGCCGCGGTGGAGCAACTCACCCTTGCCGCCGTCAATGAAGGTGATGGTGCTGTCGCAACTGGCCGTGGATGTGAAGCCGGGATCATAGGTGAACACACCCGCCTGACCGTAGAGTTTGCGAATATCGATCACATCCGGGCCGGCCGTGGGCGAAAACACGGGCAGGTCATATTCCATCCCGTCGATGGTCAGTTTAGCTGTTTTGGCACCGTCTTTCATGGGCGTGCATCCTTTCCTGTCGGCGCGCCATCCCGTCCGATAACGCGTCTGAGTGGGTCGCCCATATCTGACCCTGAGACGGGTCGGATCAGGCGATCAAGGGTCTGCGGCGTCACGCAGCCGCGCTAGCGACTCGTCGCGTCCCAATACCAATAGCATGTCGAAGACGCTCGGGGTTACGCTTTTCCCCGCGAGAGCCGCCCTAAGCGGGCCTGCCAACTTGCCGAATTTGGTATCTTTGGCCTCCGCAAAGGCCTGCGTGGCCGCTTCTAATCCCTCTCGCGTCCACGTAGCATTTTGCAACTGCGGCGTCAATTCAAACAGTATACTACGGGATACATTGTCCAGTGCCTTGGCCGCTTTCTCATCTGGTTCTATGGGGCGATCGTTAAGAATAAATGAAGCCTTTTCAAGAAGCTCCGGGTATGTCTTCGCGCGCTCTTTGAGGCAATACATGCCGCGCTCAAAAAGAGAAGATTGCGCATTTGTGAAGGGCGCGGCCCCGGTGGCGGCGCGAAACGCGGTCAAATCATGCAGCAGTGCAGCATCGTCCATTTGGGCGATATGTTGCCCAGAGAGGTGATCGAGCCGTTTGAAATCAAATCTGGCCGGGGATTTCCCGATTCCGTCGAGGCCAAACCACGCTTGCGCCTCAGCATCTGAAAAGAATTCATCATCCCCATGTGACCATCCCAGCCGCGCCAGATAGTTCCGCATGGCGGCGGCCGGGTAGCCCATGTCGCGATACTCTTCCACGCCAAGCGCGCCGTGGCGTTTGGAGAGTTTCTTGCCATCCGGCCCGTGAATGAGGGGGATATGCGCATAGGTGGGCAAAGGCCAACCCATAGCGGTGTAGATCATCATCTGGCGGGCGGCATTATTGAGGTGATCATCGCCGCGGATCACGTGTGTCACGCCCATGTCATGATCATCCACCGCCACGGCGAGCATGTAGACCGGCGTGCCATCCGAGCGCAGCAGCACCATGTCATCAAGCTGATCATTGCGGATCGTGACATCGCCCTGGACCGCGTCTTGGATCACGGTCTCGCCCGTCTGCGGGGCCTTGATGCGGACCACATAGGGCGCATCGGGGTGGGTGCTTGGGTCTGCGTCGCGCCACGGGCTGCGGAACAAGGTGGACTTGCCTTCTGCCTTGGCTGCGTCACGGAAGGTCTGAATTTCTTCTTGGGTTGAGAAGCACTTATACGCCGAACTTGATGTTAGCAGCGCCTGCGCCACCTCTGCGTGACGGCTGGCGCGCTCAAACTGGGAAATCACCTCCCCATCGTGATCGAGGCCGAGCCAGGCCATGCCATCCAGAATGGCCTGCGTCGCCTCCGGCGTGGAGCGTGCGCGGTCTGTATCCTCAACCCGAAGCAGGAATTTTCCGCCCCGTCCGCGCGCGAAAAGCCAGTTGAACAGCGCCGTGCGCGCGCCGCCGATATGCAGATACCCGGTGGGAGACGGGGCAAAGCGGGTGACGACAGTGTCACGCGTTGGCTGTGATTGGGGCTGTGGCTCGGGCTTTGACATGGGCTGCGGTTAACCTTTCGCTAACGGTTTGCGAGGTAGCCTTTGGCGGGCAAGCGCCTTCCTATAAGCCCCAGAAAGGGGAGACAAGCCTTGCAAACCCCTGACGCTGATACGCCGCTTTTGCAGGCGATGTGGCTGGCGCAGCGTGGCCATTTCTTTCACTGGGCGCCGGTGATGTTCGGCGCAGGCGTTGGGCTTTATTTTGCGCTGAAATGGGAGCCGGAGGCCGCCTTCTACCTGTCGCTTGGGGCCGGGACGCTGATCTTGGCCGTGGTGCTGTTTTTGTGGCGCAGCGTTTGGTCGCCCCTTCTCTGGGCGGTTTTGCTGGTGGCGTTGGGTCTGGGCGCGGCGGGGTTGCGGGCGCATAGCATGGCCGGTCCGGTGCTCGATTGGCGCTATTACGGCCCCGTGGAGGGGCGCATCGTGGGCATGGATCGCTCCAGCTCCGACGCGGTGCGGCTGACGCTGGACCGTGTGGTGCTGGCCAATGTGCGGCCTGACAAAACGCCCGATCGGGTGCGCGTGTCCTTGCATGGGCAACAAGGTTTCATTGATCCCAGTCCGGGCATGCGTGTGATCCTGACCGCGCATCTGTCGCCCCCGTCCGGCCCGGTGGAGCCGGCAGGCTTTGATTTTCAACGCCATGCCTGGTTTTTGGGGTTGGGCGCGGTGGGCTACACGCGCACGCCCGTGCTGACGCTGGCCCCGGCTGAGGGCGGGCAATGGCTTTTTAAGGCGCGCATGGCACTGTCGGCCCATGTGCAAGAACAACTGCCGGGGGAGGCAGGCGGCTTTGCCGCCGCGATCATGGCGGGCGACCGTTCTGGTATCGCACAGGACACGCTCAAGGATTTGCGGATCTCAAACCTGGCCCACCTGCTGGCGATCTCTGGGCTGCATATGGCCTTGCTCACGGGGTTTGTCTTTTCCGCGCTGCGCCTGGGATTTGCGGCGGTCCCGCGCATCGGGTTGCGGGTGCCGGCCAAGAAATATGCCGCGATTGGCGCGCTGTTGGCGGGGGCGGGATATCTGGGCCTGTCGGGGGGCAATGTCGCCACGGAGCGGGCCTTTATCATGGTCGCGGTGATGTTTTGCGCCATCCTGATCGACCGTCGCGCGCTGTCGCTGCGATCGGTGGCCATTGCGGCGTTCATCGTCCTGACCTTGCGGCCCGAGGCGCTGCTTGGGCCGGGGTTTCAGATGTCCTTTGCCGCGACGGTGGCGCTGGTCTTTGCCTTCAATCTGGTGCGCGACCATGATCTGCAGTTTGGTCCAAAATGGATGCAGCCGGTGGCGGGCGTGTTCTTATCCTCGCTGGTGGCGGGTCTGGCCACCGCGCCGATTGCGGCGGCGCATTTCAACCAGTTTGCCCATTACGGCCTCATCGCGAACCTGCTCAGCGTGCCCTTGATGGGGGTTTTGGTGATGCCAGCGGCGGTGCTTGCGGCGCTTTTGATGCCCTTTGGCCTCGATGTCATCCCACTTTGGGTGATGGGGTTGGGGCTGGATTGGATCCTGGGCGTGGCGCATTGGACCTCTGGCCTCGATGGCGCGCGGGGGATGGTCGCCTCACCCGGGCCCCTGGTCTTGCCTTTGCTGGCCTTGGGCGCGCTGTTTGTCATTTTGTGGCAGGGGCGCGCGCGGGTGATCGGGGTTTTGCCTTTCGTGGCGGGCATGCTGCTGTGGTCGGATACGGAGCGGCCTGCGGTTTTGATCGCGGATACCGGGGGGCTGATCGGCGTCATGACGGAGGAGGGCCGCGCCCTCAATAGAGATCGGGGCGCAGGGTTTGTCGCGCTCAATTGGTTGGAAAACGATGGGGACAAGGCGGATCAGGAAGGGGCCCATACGCGTTGGGCCTCAGGCGATCAGACATGGCCCATTGTGGCCTTGCGCGGGCAAAAGGCGGTGGATGCGGTATCGGGTTGTGACGGGGCCAAATGGCTGGTTTTGAACAAAAACCCGGCCTCGACCTTGCAGTTTGACGGCTGCGAGGTGCTCACGCCGCGCTCTTTGCAAAAGACAGGCGCCATCGCGCTTTTTGACCGCGATGGCGCCTTGGAGCCTGTGACCGCGCGACAGGTGACCGGCGCGCGGCTCTGGAACACTCAGTAAGTGCGGATGAGGCCCACCAAACGGCCCTGCACGCGCACCTTGTCATCGGGCAGAACGCGCGTCTCATAAGCGGGGTTGGCCGCCTCCAAGGCGATGGCCGTGCCGTTGCGATAGAACTTCTTCAGCGTCGCTTCCTGATCCTCGACCAAGGCCACGACGATATCGCCATTGTCGGCCACGTCGGTTTCGCGAATGACGACGATATCGCCATTGTTGATGCCCGCGCCGATCATCGAATCGCCTTTGACCTCCAGCGCGTAGTGCCCGGCTTTGCCACTGATCATATCACCAGGGACCGAGATATTCTGACTGCCATCGGCAATCGCCTCAATCGGCACACCGGCGGCAATGCGGCCCATCAACGGCACGCTGAGCGCGCTTGTCTCCACCGCCTGAGCAGGCACGGTGGCGGGCAGGGGCGGCGGTTTGGACCCTTCGATGACGCGGGGTACAAAGCCGCCCGTGTCACCACTCAGGCTGTCAGGCAGCTTAACAATTTCCAGCGCGCGGGCCCGATGGGCCAGGCGGCGAATAAAGCCACGCTCTTCCAACGCGGTGATGAGCCGGTGAATGCCCGACTTGGAGCGCAAATCCAGCGCATCTTTCATCTCGTCAAAGCTTGGCGGGACGCCATCACGCTGCACGCGTTTATGAATGAATTCCAGCAGATCGAGCTGCTTTTTGGTCAGCATGTTCCAGTCCTCCGGTGACCATCCGTCATGCTTTGTTCTACGCATGTTCTTGTTTTGTGTCAACCGGGCTGTGGATAAGTCGCGGATTACAGGGGCAGATACTCCATCTGTTCGCCTTTTCGCCGTGCGCCGTCCTTGGGCGGGCGGATCATCAGTGCGTTTGATCGGGCCAAAACGCTGAGCAGAGAGCTGTCCTGACGCTCTGCCGGGGCAATTTGGCCGTCATCGACCACCGCGCGCATATAATGCTCGCGCGGTCCGTTTTCAGAAATGTCATGGGCCAAAAGCGCAGTTTCGCGCTGTGCGGGTGCGGCCGGAAATCCCAGCATGACCCGCAACATCGGCACCAGAAACACCTTGCCGCAGACCATGGCCGAGACCGGGTTGCCCGGCAGGCCGACCATTGGAGTATCGCCCATTTTGCCCGCCATCAGCGGTTTGCCCGGACGCATCCGTATTTTGTAGAACGCTTTGCGCAGACCCATCGTTTCGGCCACGTGGGCCACGAGATCATGATCACCCACGGAGGCCCCGCCGATGGTGACAATCATGTCGGCATCCTGTGCCAGATCAAAAGCCGCGGTGAGCGAGGGGGCGGTGTCGCGCGCGATGGGCAGGATGCGCGCCTCGGCGCCTTCCGTGTCAAGCATGACTTTCAGCCCGTAAGTGTTTGATGCAATGATCTGATCAGGTCCCGGCGTCTGGCCAGGCAGGACCAGCTCATCGCCTGTAGAGATCAACGCGACCCGGGGCTTTCGGGTCACTGTGACCGTGCTCACATTCATCGCCGCCAGCAGTGCCACGTCCGAGGCGCGTAAGCGACGAGGCGCCTCCATGGTTTCCCCGATTGCGAAATCCGCGCCTTGCGCGCGCACATACGGCCCCGCATCGAGCTGATCACCCAGGGTGATGACATCGCAATCGCGGGTGACGTCCTCTTGGATGATCACGCGGTCGGCCCCGTCAGGCAGCGGCGCACCTGTAAAAATGCGCGCACATTCAAAGGGCTGGAGCGATGTATTCAAGTGATGCCCTGCGGCAGCCTCGCCAATCACGGTCAGCTGAGCACCGGGCGTGACGTCTTGGGAGCGCACGGCATATCCATCCATGGCGGAGGCCGTGAATGGAGGTTGATCACGCGCGGCACTGGCATCGCGCACCATCACGCGACCGGCGGCCTCTGACAGGGGAACCTGCTCCGCCCGCAATGCTGTCACCAGCTCAAAAAGCTGGTCCAATGCGGCGTCAACTGAAATCATTGCGCCTCGTACCGCCCTGATTTTCCACCATCTTTCAAGATCACGCGGATGCCACCGATTTGCATGGATCGGTCCGCGGCCTTGACCATATCATAGACGGTCAAGGCGGCCGTGCTGACGGCGGTCAGCGCCTCCATCTCCACGCCGGTTTGGCCTGTGGTTTTGACCGTGGCGGTGATGCGGATGCCGGGCAAATCGGGATCTGCGGTCAGGTCCACACTCACCTTGGCGATGGGCAACGGGTGGCACAGGGGAATGAGGGTCGATGTCTGTTTTGCGCCCATGATCCCGGCCAGTCGCGCCACGGACAGGACATCGCCCTTTTTGGCGCGACCTTCTGTAATGATATCAAAGGTATCTGCGGCCATCCTGATGTAACCTGCGGCCTGTGCGACGCGGTCAGTGACGGGCTTGTCGGAGACGTCGACCATATGGGCATGGCCGTCGCCGTCAAAATGCGTGAGCTGGCTCATACCCCCATGGCCCCGGCAGAGGTGGCACCCGCGAGGATGGCCTTGGTTGCCGCCGTTACATCCTCTTGCCGCATCAGGGATTCGCCAATCAAGAAGGACCGCGCGCCGAACCGGGCCATATCGGCAAGATCACCGGCGGTGTTAAGCCCGCTTTCGCACACAATCGTGCGGCTTTCGGGGATCATCCGGGCGAGGGTGCGCGTGGTGTCGAGCGTGGTCTCAAAGGTGTTGAGATTGCGGTTGTTGATGCCGATCATGGGCGCGGTCAGCTCTGCGGCGCGCGCCAGCTCTTCTTCGTTGTGCACCTCCAGCAGCGCATCCATGCCCCATGCGGTGGCCGCGGCCTCAAGCTCTGCGGCTTGGGCATCGGACACGGACGCCATGATGATCAAGATGCAATCCGCGCCCCAGGCGCGCGCCTCTGCCACCTGATAGGTGTCATACATGAAATCTTTGCGCAAAACCGGCAGGTTACAGGCTGTTCTTGCAGCATCCAGAAACTCTGGCGCGCCTTGGAAACTGGGCGTGTCGGTCAGGACAGACAGGCAGGTCGCGCCGCCCGCCTCATAGGCCTGGGCCAGCGCCGGCACGTCAAAATCCTCTCGGATCAGACCTTTGGAAGGGCTCGCTTTCTTAATTTCAGCGATCAGGCCAAAACCTTGTTTGCTGGCCTGCAAGAGCGCATCGGCGAAGGGCCGCACCGGCGGGGCCTCTTGCGCGCGCTGCTCGATCTCAGAGGGGGCAACAGCCGCTTTGGCGGCGGCGATCTCTTCGAGCTTATAGGATTTGATCTTGTCGAGAATGGTCGGTGTGCTCATGCGGCCGCCTCCGTTGTGACGCGGGCGAGGGTTTCGATTTTGGCCTTGGCGGCCCCGCTGTCGATGCTGTCGCGGGCGATCTCTACACCGGCCTTGAGGTTGGCGGCCTTGCCCGCGACCATCAATGCGGCGGATGCGTTCAGCAATACCGCGTCGCGATAGGCCCCGGGCGCGCCATCCAAAAGCGCGCGGAAGGCGGCTGCGTTGGCCTCTGGCGCGCCGCCGAGGATGGCCTCAAACGGGTGGATGGGCAGGCCCGCCTCTTCGGGGTGGAGTTCTGTGTCGATGATCTGACCGTCCTCTTCAAGCGCGGCGACCCAGCTGACGCCCGTGATCGTCAGCTCATCAGTGCCATCCGAGCCATGCACCAGCCAGGCGCGTTCGGATCCCAAGGCGGCCAGGGTTTCGGCCATGGGGCGGATCAGATCGCGGCTGAACGCGCCGGTGAGCTGGCGTTTGACGCCTGCGGGGTTGGTCAAAGGCCCCAAAATGTTGAAAATCGTGCGGGTGCCCAGCTCGGCGCGCACCGGGCCGACATGGGCCATGGCCGGGTGGTGCATCGGCGCCATCATAAACGCGATGCCCGCCTCATTCAGCGCGGCCTGCACCACATCCGGGCCGACCATCACGTTCACACCCATCTCTCCAAGCGCGTCCGCCGCGCCGGATTTGGAGCTGAGATTGCGGTTTCCGTGTTTGGCCACGGGCACGCCAGCGCCGGCCACGACAAAGGCTGTGGCGGTTGAGATATTGAGCGTGCCCTTGCCATCGCCGCCGGTGCCTACGATATCCATTGCGCCGGGCAAGCCGCTGACTTTGTTGCATTTTGCGCGCATCACAGCGGCGGCGGCGGCGTATTCATCGACCGTTTCACCGCGCGTGCGCAGCGCCATAAGCAGCCCGCCCACCTGCGCCGGTGTGGCCTCTCCGTTGAAGAGAATCGTAAAGGCATCTTTGGCCTCGGACCGCGTCAGCGCGCGATCTGCGGCGGCTCCGATGAGGCATTTGATATCGCTCATGCAGGCACCGCCATGTGATCTAGGAAGTTCTTCAAAAGCTGGTGGCCGTGTTCCGAGCGGATCGATTCCGGGTGGAACTGCACGCCGTGGATGGGCAGCTCGCGGTGGCTGAGCCCCATGATCGTGCCGTCCTCCAATTCCGCCGTAATTTCAAGCACATCCGGGCAGGTGTTACGATCGACCACCAGGGAATGATAACGCGTGGCCTCAAAGGGCGAGGGCAGACCCGCAAAGACGCCGCCGCCCTCATGGGTGATCGTGCCCATCTTGCCGTGCACGATTTCAGAGTGGCGCACGACCTGACCGCCGAAGACCTGACCGATCGTCTGATGCCCTAGGCAGACCCCCAAAAGCGGTGTGCGGGTCTCGGCAGCGGCTTCGGTGATGGCGAGGCATATCCCGGCCTGGCTTGGATCGCAGGGACCCGGGGACAGCAGGATGCCGTCGGGTTTGAGGGCCATCGCCTCTTGCACGTTGAGCGCATCGTTGCGGTGCACCACCACCTCTGCCCCCAACTCGCCCACGTAATGGACAAGGTTGTAGGTAAAACTGTCATAATTATCTATCAGAAGCAGCATTTTGCCGGTCTCGCGCGCATTGGGGCTTTGGCCCTGGTCAGGTGTCGCGGTATACTTGGCTGAGGTTGCAATGGGGCGTCAAGAGGCGCAATACGGCACCTGAACCAAAACAGGGGGTTAATCCCGTGAAAACAGGCATTTTAGGTGGATTTCTTACCGGGACCGCAGTGTCGGTGGTGGCGTTGGGCGGGGCATCCTTGCTCACCTATCCTGAGGCTGCCCCCCCGGATGCCGCGGCGGTGGATGTGCCGGCGGGATCAGAATTCCGGCAATCGCGCGAGGACACGGAGGCGCGTTTGCCATCTTCGGATGATACGCCCGATGCGCAGGACAAACCGCAGATTGCGGCGCCGGAGCCTGATGACCTGGCCTCTTTGGACCAAGACGCGACCGCGCCGGCCTCACAACCCAGCACGGGTGCGGCCGATGCGGGCCTGACCGCGCCGGATGCCCCGGATGAGCCGTCGGGCCTTGTGGCTGATGAGGAAGAGCCGGTTTTGCCCAGCCCACAGGCTTTGGCCCCGCAAGCCCCCGCCGGGGAGGATGATCTTTCGATTTCAACGGAGCCTGCGCAGCCGGTGCAACCCGATGTTGAAGACAGCAGCGTTTTTGAAGATCAAGAGCAAGCGCTGACCCCGGAAGATACGCCAGAGGCAGAAGGGCAGGGCGACGCGCCGCAAGCCGATGCCGATGCGGCCCCGGATGTGCAGACCGAGATTGCAGAGCCTGCCCCCGCGCCCGATGCCGAACCTGATCCGGAGGTAACAACGGTGACCACACCGGAGCCGGAAGCGGAGCCTGACGTGGAGCCGGAAACTGAGCCAGAGGTCGAAACGGCGCTGGTCGCAGAGCCTGAGGATGATGCCTCAAGCACCATTGGCAACCTCGCGGAAGGGGTCACGGTCGGGCGGTTGCCATCGGTTGGTGGTGATGATGGTGGTGATGGTGAAGAGGTGACGGAAGAGGCGGCCCCGGTGGAGGGGCCTCAGACGCCACTGACAGCGTTTTCAGCCGATTTTGAAAACCCGGAAGGCAAGCCGCTGATGTCTTTTGTCCTATTGGATGAGGGTGACAGCCCGATCAGCTTTGAGGCTTTGGCGGAATTTCCCTATCCGATCAGCTATGCGGTGGATGTGACATGGCCGGGTGCGGGTGCTGCGATGGACCGCTACCGGGCGGCTGGCCTTGAGGTGCTGGCGATGGTTGATTTGCCGGAAGGGGCCAATGCGGTGGACACCGAAGTGGCGATGCAGACCTATCTGTCGCAATTGCCGGAAACGGTCGCGGTGATGGAAGGGGTGGGCACCGGCCTGCAATCCACGCGTGAGGCGACCGAGCAGCTGATCCCGATTTTGCAGGAAAGCGGCCATGGGTTGGTTTTGTTCTCGGAAGGGTTCGACACCGCGCAAAAGCTGATTGCGCGCGAAGGCGTGCCCGCGCTGAGCGTGTTTCGCGACATTGACAGCAACGACCAGACCGCCACCGTGATCCGCCGCTTTCTGGACCAGGCCGCGTTTCGCGCGGGTCAAGAAGAGACGGGCGTCATCATTGTGGGCCGTTTGCGGGCCGAGACGGTGAGTGCGCTTTTGCTCTGGGGGTTGCAGGATCGGGCGAGTTCCGTGGCGATTGCCCCGGTGTCAGCACTGTTGAAGGCGCAGGTGGCGCAGTGATGTCAGGTTGGGCGCTCGTCCCTCCCTTCGGTCAAGTCTCGCTCGCGCAAGGGGCAGGTGTCAGACGGCGGATGTGATATCTGACGGGGACCATGCGCCGGGGGCAAGACCTTCCAATGTCCAACGCCCGATCTGCCAGCGGATCAAGCGCAGCGTGGGAAAGCCCACATGGGCCGTCATCCGCCGCACTTGTCGGTTGCGGCCTTCATATAGTGTGATCTCGAGCCAGCTGTCGGGCACGGATTTGCGCACCCGGATGGGCGGGGTGCGCGGCCAGATCTCAGGCGGCTCAATCCGCGTGACATCGGCAGGCCGGGTCGGCCCATCCTTGAGCGTGACCCCGTTTTGCAACGCTGTCAGCGCGGCGTTGTCGGGCACACCTTCCACCTGGACCAGATAAGTTTTGCCGGTTTTGAACCGTGGATTGGAGATCTGCGCCTGCAGTTTTCCGTTATCTGTCAACACCATCAACCCTTCGCTGTCGCGATCAAGCCGCCCGGCGGGATAGACGCGCGGCACATCGATGTAATCTGACAGCGTGGCGCGGGGGCTGCCTGTCGTACCTTTGTCGGTAAATTGGGGCAGAACGCCAAAGGGTTTGTTGAAGAGGATCACGCGGGTCATGGCGGCAGCCATAGGGGGTTGAGGTCGAAAACAAAACCCTGTCCCGCGCGCCCAAATTCCATCACCTTTACAGTGTAGGTGGTCAGGAATCAGTCAAAGGGCGTCCTTTCCGTGAGAGCAGGGTTTTATGTGCGGCGAGCGTGGGTGGGGGTTTGGTACCGCCTTCTTTTCGCGCGCCTGTCCGGCCAGGCGGAGATCACGAAGCGCAATGTCAGGGCGGTGTTCGGGGATCTGTCTGCCGTGCGGCGGTGGCGGCTTTTGGGCCGGATCAAACGCGCGCAGGGGCAGTTTTTCGGGGAGGTGCTGAATTTTGAGCGCGTGTTGGAGCTGTGCCCGCCGCCGGTGATCGAAGGGGCCGGGCGAGAGGCGTTTTTTGCCGCGGTAGAGGCCAAACGGCCGGTGATCTTGCTCACTGGGCATATCGGGAACTATGCGCTTGGTCTGCATTTTCTCAAACAGCAGGGCATTGACGCGGGGTTTTTGTATCGCACCCGGGGCAATATCTTGCTCGACAGCCGGTTTGACGAAATGCTGCGCCTGACCGGGCAGCGGGGGTTCAAGATCGGCCATCGCAGCCAGGGGGGGTATGAAGGAAAGCTCAAGGATTTCATAGAGTTTCTGGGCGAAGGTCATGTGACAGTCATGCTGGGCGATCACCGGGACCGCGCGGGCGAAAAGATCCGCTTTCTGGGGCGGCGTGCACCGACGTCGCTGACCCCGGCCAAGCTGGCACGGGCCCATGATGCGCTGTTGATCCCCTGTTTCATATTGCGCGCGCGGGGCTTGCAGTTCCGTGCCGTGCTGGACGCGCCGATCCCGCACAAGGGCTCCATGCGGTCGATGATGCGGGTGTTCAATGATCGGATGACTGAGATCATCCAAGACGACCCAAGACAATGGTCCTGGACGATCCGGCGGTGGTGAGATGACGCAGCCTTCTTTGATCATCCATGTGCCGCGCGACATGTTGGAGCGCTACGGACAAGAGGGTTTTGGCCTTTACGCCGCGATTGCGCCGGGGATGCGGGCGCGGGGCGTGCGCGTCACCTTCGTGGAGCGCCCTGCGACGACCGATCTCAGCCATTATACCAAACATGATTTTCATCTGGTCCATCACGGGTTTTTGCGGCGGTTCAACCTGCTCAATTGCGGGATCGCTTATCTGTGGCCCTATTGGTATCTCGATCAGCGCGGCGTGCTGTGTGACAGCTCTCTGGGGCGTGCGCATCCTGATCTGAGCCAAATTCCGCTGGACCGGGCGACGGGTTTTGTGGACCGCGTGGGCGGGCGGTTGCAGGAAAAAGGGCAATCCAAGCATGATCAGCCTCCCCGCCGTGGGGCCATGGCAGAAGGCGCGATTGTGGTGTTCTTGCAAGGTCTGTCCGATCCGGTGCTGCGCAGCATGGCGATGCTGGAGACGGAAATGCTTGATACGGTGATCGCGGGGCGGGAAGGGCGCCGGGTGCTGATCAAGGCGCATCCGAAGTTTCCCGCCACCATTGCCACGGCCCATGCGGAGGCGTTGGCGGCGGCCCATGAGGGCGTCGAGATGGTCGATGCGAATGTGCATGACCTGCTCGAGGGGGCCTATTGTTCGGTCTCTATCTGTTCGGGCGCGTGTTTTGAGGGGTTGTTTCACCGGACGCCCGCGGTGCTTTTTGGGCGGGCGGATTTCGCCGCCTGCGCATGGAGTGTGGACAGCGCGGAAGAGGGGGTTCGCGCGTTGCGCGAGGTGGGGCAGGTGGCGTTTGAGTATGAGCGGTTTCTCTACTGGTTTTTGCAGCGCAAGATGTTCAATGCCCAAGATGCGCAGCTCGTGGATCGGGTGATCCAGCGCATTTCGCGCACCGGGTTTGATTTGGGTGTGTCGGTGACCATGGAAGAGCCCAAGGCCGGGATCGGGGGCCTCCGCACTGGCGGTCCGGCACCCCCTTAGGTCTGGCTCTTACATCTTGGGGCTAGTCGTTGCCGCCGTCAAAGCGCGCGGCATCGGCCGCGGCCCGGCGGATGGCGTTCGATTTGTGCACGGTTTCCATGTATTCCGCCTCGGGGTCGCTGTCGTAGACCACGCCACCACCGGCCTGAATGTAGAGCTTTTCGTCTTTCATCACGGCTGTGCGCAGCGCGATGCAGATGTCCATGTCGCCACCCGAGCTGAAATACCCCACGCCGCCGCCATAGACGCCACGCTTTTCGGGCTCCAGCTCATCAATGATTTCCATGGCGCGGACCTTGGGCGCGCCGCTGACCGTGCCGGCGGGCAGACCGGCCAGCAGGGCCGAGAGCGCATCTTGGTCTTCGGCCAATTCGCCCACCACGTTGGAGACGATATGCATCACGTGGCTGTAGCGTTCGACGATGAATTCCTCGGTCGGGTGCACGCTGCCGATCTTGGCCACGCGGCCCACGTCATTGCGGCCCAGATCGAGCAGCATCAGATGCTCGGCCAGTTCCTTGGCATCGGCCATCAGGTCGACCTCATGGGCGCGATCCTCCTCCGGGGTGGCGCCACGGGGGCGGGTGCCGGCGATGGGGCGGATCGTGACCTCTCGGTCAAACACACGCACCAGGATTTCGGGGCTCGCGCCCACCACCTGAAAGCCGCCAAAGTTGAAATAGAACATGAAGGGCGACGGGTTTGTGCGCCTGAGCGAGCGATAGAGCGCGAAGGGCGGTTGGCGAAAGCTTTGGGTCCAGCGTTGTGAGGGAACCACTTGAAAGATGTCGCCTGCCTTTATGTATTCCTTGGCTTTTTCCACGGCGGCCTTGTAGCCCTCATGGGTGAAATTCGACACCGGCGACGCGTCTTCTTCGGCCTCACCCAAGGTGCGGGAGGTCTGCGGCAGGGCCCGATCGAGATCGCGCACCGCGTCCATCACCCGCTCGGCCGCCTGAGCATAGGCCGCACGGGCCGAGAGACCGGAAGATACCCAGGCCGGGGCCACGACGGTCACATCGCCTTTGACCCCGTCCAGCACGGCCACCACGGACGGGCGCAACATCACGGCATCCGGCAAGCCCAGCGGATCAGGGTTCACATCAGGCAGATGTTCCACCAGGCGGATCATGTCATAGCCCAGATACCCAAAGAGCCCGGCACTGGCCGCGGGTAGGTCAGAGGGCAAGTTGATGCGGCTCTCACGGATCAAGCCGCGCAGAGACGTAAGCGGATCTTCTTCAACGCTTTCAAAGCTTTCTGAGTCAAACCTCGCCTGGCGGTTGATGCGTGCCTGCGCGCCGTGACACTGCCAGATGATATCGGGTTTCATACCGATGATCGAATAGCGGCCGCGCACCTCACCGCCCGTGACGGATTCGAGGACAAAGGCATCCTTGGCCGCAGCCGTGAGTTTCAGCATCAGCGAGACAGGCGTGTCGAGATCAGCCGCCAAGCGGGCATAGACCACCTGATTTTCGCCTGCCTCATAGCCGCGCGCGAAATCGTCAAAAGAGGGCGTCAGCTCCAATTTTTGCGCTCCTTAGTTGAAATTCGCGTGCACGGCGTTGATCGCCTGGAAATCCAGATCGACACCTGCGCGGTTGCGAAAATCATCGGCGACCAAGCTGAAGATATCCTGCGAAATGCCTGAGGCCGCTTGATTTTCCAGGATCTGGCGCACCTGGCTCAGCTCTTCGTCATCGGCATCTGGGGGGCTGATCGTGTCGAGTTTGAGCACGTAGAGCCGACCATTCCCGTCGATCAATGTCGCGTCCCCGGCCTCCATCTCGAACACAATTTCGATGAATTCCGGCGGTATCTGACCGCCCAGTGTGCGGCGGGTGAGCGCTTGCGCCCCGTCAATGGTCAGGCCCACATCTTCAAAGCTTTCGCCTTGGGTCAGGCGGTCGACCAAAGGCTCGGTCGTGCCGCGCAGCGCTTCGACCACGGCGTTGGCGGTCCAGGCGGTTTCAACCTCGGCGCGCACCTCTTCAAAGGGGCGCAGGGCGGGGGGCACGACCTCATCAAGGCGCATGGCAAAGATCCCGCCATCTTCGAGCCCGATCACCTCGGGGAAATCGTTTTCGGTGATGTCGCGCGCGGCTTGCCGGAATGCGCCGTAGCCTGCGATGTCGTCGGTCACGCCGGGATACCAGTCAATCGTGCCCAGCTGCAGCTCGGTTTCCTGGGCCACATCTTCCACCGTGGCGCCGCCGGCGAGCAGGTCATCCACCGTGTCAATCAGCTGATTGGCGACACGGCGGGCGCGGTCCCCGGCCAGTTGGTCGCGCAGGACGGCGCGGGCGTCCTCAAAACTGGTTTCTTGCGCGGACAGAATGGCATTCACACGAAAGAGTGCGGGGCCGAGCGAGGTGGGCAAAGGCCCGACGACGTCGCCCACATCGGCCCCAAACACCGCATCGGCATTTGCGCCAAGCGCGTCACGGTCCAGATCGCCCAAGTCGATATCCGCAAGATCGAGGCCGCGCTCGGCCACCACATCCTCAAAACTCGCCTCGCCTGCTTCGATGCGGGATTTCGCGGCGGTCAGGTCACTTTCATTGCCGAAAACCAGCCGTTCGACGAGGCGGCGCTCTGGCTGATTAAACTCATCGAATGCGTCGTCATAGGCCTCGCGCATGGCCTCTTCATCCACCTCTACCGTGTCGAGGATCATGTCCGGGGTGAGCCAGGCATAGGTCAGGCGCTTGGCCTCGGGCACGGTGAAAAGGTTGGCGTTGTCGGTGTGAAAGGCCTGCAACGCGGCGTCATTGGCCACGGGCAGCCCGGTGGTGATGTCGCCGCGATCCAGTAGGGACCACGACACGTCGCGGCGTTCGCCCAGATAATTCGCCACCGTTTCGGAATAGGCCTGCGGCACGGAAATGCCTGCGATCACAGAGGCTTGGAGGATGGAGCGGGCGGTGTCGGCGCGCACATCCTCTTCGAACTGGCCTTCGGTCAGCCCGGCGTTTTCCAGGCCGAAGCGATAGGCGTCGCGGTCAAAATTGCCATCGAGGCCGCGAAATTGTTGCATCGACAGGATCTCATCGCGCAGGTTTTCATCGCCGATCGAGAGGCCCATCGCGCGCGCCTCATTATCAAAAGCGGCTTGCGCAATGAGCTGCGCCAGCACGCGTTCGTCAAGGCCCTCATCCTGCGCCCGGGTAAAGCTGATCGCCTCGCCCGTTTGCTGTTGGAAGGCGCGCAATTCCTGCTGCAGGCCGGTCGCGTAGTCCTGCGTGCCGATATCTACATCCCCTACGGAGCCGATCGACCGTATCGAGCCGCCGAAATTTGACGCACCGAACCCGCCCAGGGCGATGATCAGAAGGCCCATGAGGACCCACATGACAGGGTTAGATTTCTTGGCCATTTGTCACGCTCGCAAAGGTGTTGAGACTGCTTT
>JBCCDT010000026.1:0-37381 GCA_039030635.1 Pseudomonadota bacterium | reverse complement strand
GGGGCGCATACTTTGGTGAAAAAGATAGCGTGCCGTGGCATTGGCCAAGGCATCGCCATGAGTGCCGCGCAAGATATTGAGGGCGAAATCCACCGAGGCGCTGCCGCCTGCACAGGTGATACGGTTGCCGTCATAAACGAAAAGATCCTCGGTCAGTTCGATATCCGCATAGGTTTCGCCAAAGGCATCAATATGTTCGTAATGCACAGTGGCGCGGCGGCCCTTCAGAAGCCCCGCTTCGGCCAGAATGAACGCGCCGGTGTCAATGCCGCCCAATGTGGCCCCTTGTCGGGCCCAGCGCCAAAGAGCGGCATGCAAAGACGGACGGGAATGGGCGTCGGGCGACCAGCTTGACGACACCATGACCATGTCGCGGCGACCGCTGGCAACATGGCTGAGGGCAGTTGTGTCGAGCGTCATCCCATTGGACGCCTGCACCGGACCGCCTTGTTCGGAAACCACGTCCCACCGAAAGAGCCCTTCACCATGGAGGTAATTGGCGATGCGAAATGGATCAACGAAGCCTGTCGTGGCCGCGAGGTTGAAATGCGGAACAACAAGAATGGTGAGGTGGACGGGGGCGTGATTGGTCTCTGGCATGTGGCCAGTTTAGTCTAAGACGCGGCGAATTTGGTCAGTTTTGTGCGGCGTAGAACATCACCCGCCAAACGCACTATCCTTGGGGGCCAGCCCCCAAACCCCCGAGGTATTTGTAACAAGAAAGAAGCCGGGGTGGCGTTGACTAGACGATGGTGACCACTTCGGTGCGTTGTGCGCCGAGCTTTTCGATTTTGGCTTCCATCACGTCGCCGGGACGCAAGAAACGCTGCGGGGTTTTGCCCATACCGACGCCGGGTGGCGTGCCGGTGGCGATCAAATCACCGGGGCGCAACTCCATGAACTGGCTCATGTAGGAGATGATCTCAGCCACGGAAAAGATCATGTCCGCGGTGGAGGAGCTTTGCATCACGTCACCATTCAGCGTCATCGAGAGCGCAAGCGATTGCGGATCGCCCACCTCATCGGGGGTGACGAGCCATGGGCCTGCGGGGCCGAAACCGGGGGCGGATTTGCCTTTGTACCATTGCCCGCCACGTTCGAGCTGAAAGGCGCGTTCAGAGATGTCGTTGATCACGCAATAACCCGCCACATAGTCGAGCGCTTCACCCTCGCTCACATATAAGGCAGTGTGACCGATGACGACGCCCAGCTCCACCTCCCAATCGCTTTCCTCGGAGGTGCGGGGCAGCACAAGGGGATCATGCGGGCCGGATAGGGACGAGGTCGCTTTGCTGAACAGGATCGGTTCCTTGGGCGGGTCCGCGTCCAATTCGGCGGCGTGTTCGTTATAATTGAGACCCACGGCATGGAAATTGGGCACGCCTGCAAGGCAAGCACCGATGCGTACAGGGTCATCCAACGGAGGCAGCGCACTGGCATCCAGCGCACGCAGATCATCAAGCCGACCGAGGGCTGCACCCCCCAGCACGGGCAGATGACCAGACAGGTCGCGCATCACGCCGGTGTCATCCAAAAGCCCGGTGCGTTCATTGCCGGGCTGACCAAAGCGCAAGAGTTTCATAGGTCGGATCCTTTGCGGGCGTCTGTCATTGATATGGCCTGAGCGCGCGCACTAAGGCAAGCACTGCTGTCACGTGAGCAGCCCGATGCGACCAAGCTCGCGTTGCAAGCGCAGGGCGTTTCGGGGCGCGGAGGTGTATTTGCCCGTGGCCATGGAAAAATAGCTGCCAGCTTGGCGGATCGGGTATTCATCGCGGTGGTGAAAGCCGCTGTCAGTTTTGTCGATATCCAGCATCCCATGGGCCACGATCATCCCGGCCTTGATGGTTTGCAGCTTGGCATCTGGGAAATTGGGAAAGATGTCGCGGAACGCGGCGATGTTGTTGGCCAGCACGCGGGCCTTTTCCTCTTCCGGGATGTGGCCCAGACATTTGGCCTGCCAATCGTCAGAGAGCGGCTGCGTCGGGATGATCGTATCGACACAGGCATTGTACCAGGACATGAAGACGCTGTTGGAGCCGGGCCGTACGACGATGCCGCCAAACGCGCCATGGGCCACGATCACCGAGCCGAGACGCTCGAAATAGTCATCGAGCTCAACCAAAAGGCTGTATTTCAGGCGCAGGCTTTCACCCGGCAAAGCATCAAGACCCATTTGACGGTCAAAAAGCGCGCGCGCCTCCCACAAGCAATTGACAACGAGGGGGGCGCGGTGGGTTTGCAGCGGGCCATCATCCGCTTGCAGGGTGACTTGGGTTTGGTCGTGCGCCTGCTCTAGGGCGATCACGCGTGTGTCAAAGCGGCAGGTGATACCGGGGTGGGCGACGATGCGGGCTTTGATTTCTGCGTTCATCAGCGGTTGATCGAGGCATGCCTCCTCAGATTCGAACGCGGCATGGATGACATCGGGGCGGGCGTCATCGGGCACTTGGGCCGGCCAGAAGAACCGGTCCGGGCGGGTGCCGAGGTAATGCGCACCGGGCTTTTGCATCTCATCGAGAAACATCGCCTCAAGCTTGTCCCAATAGCTGACCAAGGCGTCCGCGTTCATATGGCTGTCCCGGTGAACGAGGATACGGGGCCGCGCGGTGGCGATGGAGGCCCAAGGAATGGTGCCGCCAAGGATCTGCTCCATATCCGGGCCAAAGGCACAGGCATCGCGCATCAGACGGCGCGCGGTGTCCATGGAGTGGTCCATGGCGTAGAGCAGTCCGGTGTGCACGCGGCCCTCATAGCTCAGCGAGGCCCCTTTGAGCAGATCCGGCGCGTGATCGACAAGCGTGACGCGCCGCCCTTCATTGGCCAGCATCAGCGCGACAAGACAGCCCTGAACACCGGCGCCCAAGACAAGGGCGTCATGATCTGACACGGGCGGTTTCACACTGTCTTTCAAAGCTGATGCCCCCACGCGATGGGGGTGGCGCGCAGCGTGGCCTGGCTGGCATCGGATGCGGCATCGGAGGCGGGTGCGTAGTGGAAGGGTTCGGCCCCATCCTGAAACGCGCGCAGTTTTGAAGTGCAATTTTCTTGCATGTCGCGGATGGCATATGCCCGCAGACCGGGATCGCTGAGCGTGCGATCTATCGCGGTGATCATCAACTGCGTGGCCTCTTCATAGGTCTGGGCGGTCAAGGTCCAACCGCGATGGGTGCTGTCTGGATAGTAGCGTTTGTGCAGAACATCCATGGGCACAAATTGAAATCTGCCTTGCAAGGCCAGCGAAAAGAGCCAGGCGCGTTCAGACAGGGCCGTGCTGGACGTGGCGCTGAAGCGGCAGGCGGGCTGTTGGGTGGTGGCGCGGCGGATCACGCCTTTGAACGCACCATTGAAACGGCCTGTCCACAGCAGCGGCAACGCGTCACTGAGCGTCCAACCTGTGGCGTCCGCACATTCGCGGCTGTTAAGTTCATCGCGGTCCGGCAGCGGCGTTCCAACGAGATCGAAGGCACGCACGCGACCATAGGCCAAAACCGCATCCGGGGCGCCATCAAGGGCCGCGCACATGGCGGTTGTCGCCGCTTTGGTGGTACCATCATCATGCGGCAGGACTTGGATATAGGTCCCCTGAGCGGCGTCGATCAGGCCAGCGATGTTTTCGACCCAATTGCCATTCGTGTCGTCACAGAAGATCCGCAGGTTTGGCACATTGGCAAACCGCGCGCGCAACTCGGCGCACAGCGCCTCGTCCCCGTTGCGGTCTGCGAGGAGGATCTCCGTCTCTGAGCCCGCCAATTCCGCCACATTGGCCGCGATCACGTCCACAAACCGATGCGAGCGGTAAAGCGGAATGAGATGCGAAATTTTGATGTCTGCGGCCACGCAGGCCCCCAAGCGTTACCCAATCCCCGCATGTGACAGATGCCATGTGGCGTGCGCTGTCAATCGGCGTTTTGTTCGTAGTCACATAGCTGATCGGGTGCATGCAGGAGTGTGGTGTCGTATTTCTTCAAGTCATCCGTCACCGACAGCCAAGGCAGTTTGGACGACCAATTGACGTGGAAGGTGGGATCAAAATCGGTGGGGTCTTCCAAGGTCGCGGCATAAATATGCATGCCGCCGGGATAGTGATCAGCCTCAAACCCCATGGGCGTGCCGCAAGTGGCGCAGAAATGGCGGTGCACGCCAGGAGAGCTTTCATAGGTGCGCGGGGCGGCACCGGTCCAACGGAAGCGGCGCAAGGGCACACCGAGCCAGCCAACCACGGGGGCCGCGCAGTTGCGGCGGCAATCGTCACAGTGGCAATAACAGGCCCATGTCACCTCACCTGTGTAGTCCCAGCTTGTCTCTTTGCACAGACAGTGACCGCGTGTTGTCATGGAAGGCTCCTTTTGAGGGGAATATGGGCGGATCGCGCCGTGCGGCTGGTTCAAATGCGACGCGTGAGGGTCAAAACACCGCGTGATCGCCAAGGTCGACCTCCGCCTCGCCCCGGATCAGAGCGGCGTAGAAACCTTGCAGCGTGTCTGTGCCGGTTTCCGGCGTGGCCTCAGCGCTATAGCTGCCCGTGGTTTCATCCCAGACCAACATGGAATGGGTGGCGTAGTAATGTCCGATCCGCGCCAGATCGGCCTTGTCACGGACCTTGGCAGAGACGCGCCCGGCCAAGGACAGGACGGCAATGATCGCCGTCATCATGGCCACGGGCACCCGGCGGTACTTGGGGGATGTGCCAAGGAGATTGAACAGCGCCTCGCCCTGGGCCCGCGGTGTGATGGCAGGCCCGGGGCCACCGATGGGCAGGACGCAATTGGCGCGGGCGGGGTCGGTCAGGCAGCCCGCGATATACACGCCTAGATCGCGGTCAGAGATGGGTTTGCAGGCGGTCAGCTGACCGTCGCCGAAAAGTAGAAAGGGTTTACCGGATTGGACCCGTGCCACCTGACCGGAAAGGGATTTGAAAAACGCGGTGGGGCGGACGATGGAATAGGTGAGACCGCTTTGGATCAGCCGATCTTCAAAGGCCAGTTTGGCGTGCTGAAAGGGCAGTTTCGGCTGCTGCACGCAGAGCGCGGAGAGCAAGATGAACTGCCCGACACCGGCGCGTTTGGCCGCATGAAGAATGGCGATATGGGCATCGTGATCAATCGCCCAGGCATCGCGGGGCATTCCTGTACGCGACGCCATGCAGGACAGCACAGCGTCAAACCGAGCTGCGTCAAACACATCTTCGGGGGTTTGGACCTGGCCGTAATGGGCCGCGACGCCGTTGGGCAGATCGAATGTCGACCCTTCGCGCAGGAAACACGTCACATGATGCCCGGCGTCACACAGCGCGTGCAGCGTGGCCTGACCAATCGTGCCACTTGCCCCGAACAAAAGGACATTCATTTTGAATTGGCCTGCGTCATTGCCTGCAACTATGCGGTGCCGCGTCGGGAGAACCAATCGCAAAAATGCCGACACCTGCTGAAACAGATTGCCCGGCCTCAGCTTTGCGATAGTGTGGATGCAACCGTGCACTTCATACGGGCACTATGACCTCGGGAACATAACCATGACATCCAGATTTTTGATCGCTTTGGGTTGCGCCATTTCCATGGCAACTGGCGCTCTTGCGCAGGAAGAGAATGAGACCGCCCCAGAGGCCCCGCGCCTTGTCAAACTGATCAGCGCGTCAGAGAGCGGTGGCGAGATCACCCGCCGGTTTTTCGGGCGGGTTGTGGCCAAAGAAACGGTCGATCTGGCGTTTCAGGTGGGCGGGCAGATTGTTGAGTTTCCGGTGATCGAAGGCGACCCGCTGCCGATGGGGGACCTGGTGGCCAAGCTTGATCTAGAGCCTTTCGAATTGTCGCTTCAGCAAGCGATGTTAGAACAGGACCAGGCCGACAGAACATTGGAAAGATTGAAGAAACTTGAGGGCAACACAGTCAGTCAGGTCACCGTGGATGATGCCGAAACCGCCGCCAATCTGGCCGCGGTCGGTGTCCGCAATGCAGAGCGTTCTTTGCGCAACGCGACGCTGCAGGCACCGTTTGATGCGCTGGTCGCGGTGCGCAACGTGGCCAATTTCACTACGATCAACGCAGGCACCGCCGTGGTGCGGCTGCATGACATGTCAGAGCTGCGCATGGAAATCGACGTGCCAGAAATCCTGTTTCAGCGCGCGGGCGAGGACCCGGACGTCTCACTTTTTGCCAAATTCCCGGTGTCGGATGAGCTGCATCCGGTGGAGCCGCGCGAATTCAATGCGCAGACCTCGGATGTGGGTCAGAGTTTCAAACTGACGCTGGGCATGGCCCCGCGCGACGATCTGGTGGTGTTGCCGGGCTCGTCGGTGGAGGTGATCGCCACGCTGAAGGAAGGCAACCCGGTGTTGGAAATCCCTTATTCTTCGGTGGTGTTTGATGAGGCGGGCAATCCCAACGTGATGGTATTCGAACCCGCCGGCGCAGAGGAAGGCGCGGTTCGGAAAGTCGCGATTGAGACAACGCCCACGAACACCGGCGGGCTGAGCGTCACGTCGGGTCTGGAACCCGGCGCAGAAATTGTGGCCAGCGGAGCAGCCCTTTTGATCGATGGTCAAGCGGTGCGCCGCTTCACCGGCTTCCCAAACTGAGGCACGTGTCATGAACATTGCAACGCTCTCTATCGCGCGCCCGATCTACACGTGGATCGTGATGCTGATCTGCATTTTCGGCGGCTATTGGGGGTTCATGACCCTGGGCCGGTTGGAGGATCCCGCCTTTACGATCAAGACGGCCGTGGTCACCACGCTCTACCCCGGGGCGGACGCCATGCAAGTGGCCCGCGAAGTGTCAGAGCCACTGGAATCTGCCATTCAGAAAATGGGCGAGGTCGATGAAATCCGGTCGGTCAATCAGCCTGGGTTTTCGCAGATCTCGGTGGACGTAAAGGACACCTATGGCGGCGATGAACTGCCGGATATCTGGACAAAAATGCGGGATCGGGTGAATGATGTGCGCCTGCCCAGCGGAGCCAACCCGCCCATTATCAACGACACGTTCGGGGATGTGTTCGGCATTTACTACGCCGTGACAGCGCCGGGCTACACCAATCAGGAAATCTATGAGCTGTCGACCTTTCTCAGGCGCGAATTGCTGACGGTTGAGGGCGTGGCCGACGTAAATATCGCAGGCCTGCGCGACGAGGTGATCTTTGTTGAACCTGACCCTGTTCTGACGACCAACCTCAATGTCGCCCCAGCCGCGATCCAACAGGCGATCTCGGAAGCGGATTCCGTGGCAGAAGGCGGCACCCTGTACTCACCAGATGGGCGCATCCGCATTCAACGCCCCGAAGGCAGTGACAGCGTGTCGGCCATTGCCGGGCTGACGGTGGGTGTCGGCGGAGAGGTGCTCAACCTTTTTGACTTCACCACCGTGTCGCGCGGGATAGAGGCCAATCCAAATCTGATGATCCGGCACAATGGGCAAGAGGCGTTCACCCTCGGCGTGGCCGGGATCAGTACGGAAAACATCGTCGATGTGGGCCACCGCGTGGATGACAAACTGGCAGAGATGGCGCATCTGCTGCCCGCAGGCGTCGAGATCCAACCGATTTACGAGCAACACTTGGTCGTGGAGGAAAGCTCCAACGGGTTCTTGGTGAACCTCGCGATGTCCGTCTCGATCGTGGTCTTTGTGCTGGCGCTCTTTATGGGGTGGCGCGCGGCCGTGGTCGTGGGCCTGACCCTGCTTCTGACGGTCGTGGGAACGATCCTATTCATGGCGATTTTCTCCATTGAGATGGAGCGGATTTCGCTGGGGGCATTGATCATTGCGATGGGGATGCTGGTAGACAACGCCATTGTGGTCGCCGAAGGCATGCAAAACGCGATGCAGCGCGGCAAGACCTCTCGCGAGGCCGCGGAGGATGCGGCGGCGAAGACGCAAATCCCACTGCTCGGGGCCACGGTGATTGCGATCATGGCCTTTGCCGGGATCGGCCTGTCACCGGACAGCACGGGTGAGTTCATGTTCTCGCTCTTCGCCGTGATCGGCATTTCTCTGACACTGTCGTGGATCCTGGCGCTGACGGCGACACCGCTTTTGGGACACTACTTTTTCAAGCAAGGCACGGGCGAAGGCGGCAGCGGCTATGACGGTGCGCTGTTCCGGGCCTATGGCGGGTTTCTGCGGGCTTGTATCCGGGCGTGGTGGTTGGTGATCCCCGGCCTCATCGGGATCACGGTCGTGTGCTTCATGCTTTTCGGCTCGATCAAGCAGCAGTTTTTCCCAGACAGCAACACGCCGCTTTTCTTTGTGCACTACAAGCTGCCGCAAGGGGCGTCGATTCATGACACCTCCGCCGATATCGCCGTGTTTGAAAGCTGGCTGGCCGATCAGCCAGATGTCCTGGCTTCAACCGCCTATGTGGGCGATGGCGCAGTGCGCTTCATGCTGACCTATCAGTCCGAGGATCCAAACCCGACCTATGGCCACATCATCGTGCGGACCCAGACGATCGACCAGATCGCGCCGCTGATCGAACGGATGAAGGCGTTTTCCGCTGAGGCCCTGCCCTGGGGCGAATTCCGCGCCAAGCGCCTGGCCTTTGGGCCGGGGGGCGGCGATCCGGTGCAGGTCCGTTTTTCCGGGCCTGACCCTGTGGTGCTGCGGCAATTGGCGAATGAGGCGATTGCCCGGATGACAGCGGCGACAGATGATCTAAGAACTCCCAAGACCGACTGGCGGGAGATGGAACAGGTGCTGCGGCCGGTTTACGCCGATGACCGCGCGCAAGAGGCCGGTATCACCCGCGATGACATCACGGAAACGCTGCGCTTTGCCACCGATGGGATCACAAGCGGTGTTTACCGCGAAGGGGAACGGCAAATCCCGATCGTGTTGCGCGCACCGCAAGACAGTGGTCTCGCCCTGACCGATCATGTGATTTTCTCCACCTCGGGCAATCAATTCGTGCCGTTTGAACAGATGATCGACGGGATGGTGTTTGAAAGCCAAAACACGCTGATCTATCGCCGCGACCGGGTGTTCACGATCACCGCCGGGGGTGACATCCCGCCGGGCTTCACCGCCGCACAGGTGCAATCGCAGGTGCAGGACACAATTGACGAGATGCCCATTCCGGACGGCTATAAAATGGAATGGGGCGGCGAATATGAAAGCTCTTCCGACAGTCAGGCGAGCCTGGCCGCGCAATTGCCGCTCAGCCTTCTGGTGATGGTGCTGATTTCGGTGTTCCTGTTCAACGCGCTGCGACAACCGCTGATCATCTGGCTTTTGGTGCCGATGTCGATCAATGGGGTGTCGCTGGCGCTTTTGGGCGCGGATTTGCCGTTTACCTTTACCGCGCTGTTGGGCGTGTTGTCGCTGTCAGGGATGTTGATCAAGAACGGGATCGTTCTGGTCGAAGAGATCGACATCGTCAGGCGAGAAGAGCCGGATCAGCCGCTGGTGGATAGCATTGTATTTGCCTCCACCTCGCGTTTGCGCCCGGTCATTCTTGCCGCCGCGACCACGATCCTTGGGATGATCCCGCTCCTCTCGGACGCGTTTTTCCAATCCATGGCGGTGGCGATCATGGGCGGTCTGGCCTTTGCCTCTGTCCTCACGCTGATCGCGGCACCGGTGCTCTACTATCTGTTCTTCATGCGAGATGCACCGCCAGAACCGGCTTCGGATATGGACGTCGCGCAAGCCGCGTAAATCGCATTCCACACCCACTGTGGCCTGTGGATAAAACCGGCAAGATTTTGCGCCTTTTCACAGGAAGTTTGCGTGCGTTTTCGCCTCTGATGGTCTATATGACGTAAAAACCTCGGGCGGATTACACAGTGTTGAAGTACCACAAGATCGTGGGTGGCTGTCTTGGCGTGTTGCTAGGTCTATGGGCGACGCTTGCTTGGGCGACCGACGTGATCTTGCAATTGCCCCCGGGTGCACAAGGGCTTGACGGTCATCTGCGCGGCGCGTCTCTCAGCGTTGAAACCACCGCCAAAGACGACGCCACTCCGCAAGATGTCATGGCCGCTGCGCGGGCAGATTACGGGCGTCTGGCAGCAGCACTTTATGAGGTTGGGTACTATAGCGGCGTGATCTCGGTTTTGGTGGATGGGCGCGAGGCGGCCAATGTATCGCCACTGGCGGACGCACGCGCAGTGTCACAGATCGTGATCCGGGTGGAGCCGGGCCCGCTTTTCACCTTTGCGGAGGCCACTGTGGCCCCACTGGCACCGGGGACGGAACTGCCCGAAGGCTTTGCCCCAGGTCGCCCGGCCTTTAGCGGCTTTATCGGTGATGCGGCACGCGCCGGGGTGCAAGCGTGGCGCGATGCGGGCCATGCCAAGGTGGATATCCGCGACCAAGGGCTGACGGCGGATCATCGCAATGCAAACCTGTCAGCGCGGATCACATTGGCCCCGGGGCCGCGCCTGAGTTTTGGCAATCTGATCGTCACCAATCCCGGCGCTGTGCGGGCCGACCGCGTTGTCGAAATTGCAGGGCTTCCGACCGGAGAGGTGTATTCCCCCGACGAACTGGAGACGGCAAGCCAGCGACTGCGTCGGACAGGTGCGTTTTCGTCGGTGGTGTTGGAAGATGCAGACACGATCCGCCCGGTGAATACGCTCGATATCAACGCCACGCTGACCGATGCGCCGCCGCGCCGGATCGGGTTTGGGGCCGAGCTGTCTTCGCTCGAAGGGCTGGCGCTGAGCGGCTTTTGGCTGCATCGCAACCTTTTTGGCGGGGCCGAGCGACTGCGGCTGGATGCCGAAGTGTCAGGCATCGGCGGGGATTCAGGCGGCATCGATTATTCGCTGGGATTTCGCTATGATCGCCCCGCGACCTTTACCCCGGATACCAGTCTTTTTCTAAGCGGTCGTTTGGAACAGCTGGATGAGCCCGATTTTCGCGAACGCTCTGGTCGCATAGGCGGCGGCGTGGCGCATATCTTTTCTGACAAACTCGATGGGGAACTGGGTATCGCCTATCAGTTCACGGATATTCGAGATGCATTCGGCTCTCGGGAATTGTCACATATCCTGCTGCCCTCCCGCCTGACGTATGATAGCCGCGATGTGGAGCTCAATGCCACCGAAGGCGCATTTGCAGAGCTGGAATTCACGCCGTTTGTGGGGCTGGATAATGATGCGGCGGGGGCGCGGATTTTTGTCGATGTGCGCAGCTATGTCAGCCTAACCGAAGATGACCGCTTTGTCTTTGCCACGCGGGGACAGATCGGATCTGTTTCGGGCGCGCGGGCCTTTGAGGTGCCGCCGGGCATGCTGTTTTTCTCGGGCGGTGCGGGCACCGTGCGCGGACAGGATTTCAAATCATTGGGCATCCCGTTTCTGCCGGGCATTCAGATCGGCGGGCGGTCCTTTGCCGCCGTATCAGCCGAACTGCGCGCCAATATCACCGGGCCCTGGGGCGCGGTGGGCTTTGTGGATTATGCCAAGGTCAGCCGCGGCAGCGTGTTTGACGGGTTCACCGATGATCATGCCGGCGCGGGCTTTGGCGTGCGCTATGACACCGGGCTTGGGCCCATCCGCGTGGATATCGCCACGCCCATCGGCAGCAATGCCGGTGAGAATTTCGAGCTTTATGTTGGCATCGGGCAGGCCTTTTGATGCGCAGGTTGTTCACCATAGTGTTCTGTCTGATCTTCACCACGGCAGCACCCGCGCAAGACGATGATGGCGCGAGCTATCTAGAGGGGCTCATTCAGGATGCCCTGTCGGACACAAGCCGCGATGTGCGGGTCATCGGGTTTCGCGGGGCGTTGTCGTCCAATGCCACGCTAGAACAGCTGACTATTTCGGATGCGGACGGGGTGTGGTTGTCCTTGGAGGATGCCTCTCTCATTTGGTCACGTTCCGCGCTTTTGCGCGGACGGTTAGAGGTGGATGAACTGACGGCAGGCCGTATTGAACTGGTGCGTTTGCCCAAATCGGACCCCCCTGCCCCGTCACCTGAGGATGCAGAGGCCACGCCCTTTGCCCTGCCAGAGTTGCCCGTGTCCATTGAGCTGGGTGAGCTGCGCGCCGATCAAGTGGTTCTAGGGCCGTCCATTTTGGGCGAAGAGGCGGTGCTGGCGGTCACGGGCAAGATGGCATTGATCGATGGGGCGGCCGATGTGGATGTGGCGATAAATCGTCAGGATCGCAATGATCAGCTGACCCTCGTGGCGGGGTATGCCAATGACACCCAACAACTCAAGATTGATCTCGATTTCGCGGAGGCGCAAGGCGGACTTATCAGCCGAGCCGCTCAAATCCCGGGGGAGCCTGCACTGGCCTTGTCGGTCAAGGGCGATGCGCCACTCAGTGATTTTGAGGCGGTGATCGCGCTGGCCTCAGATGGGGTGGATCGGTTCGGCGGAACGGTGGGGATTGCCACGCCGGAGGGCGATGCGCCTGGAACCTACGCGTTTCGGGCAGATCTCAACGGCGATTTGCGCCCGTTGCTCACAGCAGATTTGCACCCGTTCTTTGGGGCCGAAACCGCGCTGCGCGTGGCAGGTGCGACGCAAGCCGAAGGCGGGCTTTTGCTGGATGAACTGGATGTCAGCACCGGCGCGCTAAGCCTCGATGGCAATCTGGCGCTGGCCGCAGATGGGTTGCCCAGCCGATTTGCCTTGAACGGGCGGATTTCGGGGGACGCGCCTGTGCGTTTGCCCACGGTGGAGCCGCCTCTGATCGTCGATGATGTGACCCTGACTGCCCGCTATGACGCCGCAGATGGCGATGGGTGGGCCGCCGATATTGACGTCACTGGTCTGGACCGCGACGGGCTGACGGTGGAGCAAGCCGTGCTCAAGGCCTTTGGTCAAATTCAGCGCGGTGCGACGCAATCGGTGACGGCGGATACAACCTTTCGCGCGACCGGGTTGAGCCATACCAACCCGGCCTTGGCGCAAGCGATTGGGCCCGCGCCAGAAGGCCAGATTGTGCTGACCTGGGAAGACAGCGCCCCGATTGATATCACGCGCCTCAACCTCCGCAGTGGTGATGCCACGCTGCAGGCACGCGCGCAGGTGGATGGGTTGGCAGACGGGTTTCCGATCACAGGGCGGGGTGTCTTGAATGCTGCCGATCTGTCGCGGTTTGCAGCGATTGCGCAACGGCCGCTGTCCGGCTCGGCCAATCTGGGTGTTGAGGGGGACGCGACACCGCTCAGCGGGGCGTTTGATATCACGCTTGCGGCGTCGACGACGGATTTGGTGGTGGGCGAGGCGCGCGTGGACCCGCTGATGCGCGGTCGGTCGACGCTCGATATGGCCGCGCGCCGGGATGAGACCGGGATTGTTGTCGAAGGGCTGTCCGTGCGCAATGACGCGTTGGAGGCAGATATCACCGCGCGCCTGAGCGGGGCGGCGGGCGCGATGAGTTTTGTCGGCACGCTGAATGATTTGTCCCTGGTGGAGCCGAAACTCTCGGGCCTTGCGGATGTGGACACTGAGGTGCGTTGGACGGACGGCGGCGCGTTGGAATTGAAACGCCTGCAAATGACCGCGCTTGATGCCGAGATCGCCGCAAGCGGGACATTGGACACCGGCGATGAACGGTTGCCAGCCAGCGGCACACTGGCGTTGCAAGCATCTGACATCTCCCGCTTGGCGGAACTGCTGGAGCGGCCTTTGCAGGGGTCGGTCGATCTTGATGTGTCGGGCAAAGGCGCGGTGCGCGCGGCCACAATCGATGGCAGCGTGCGGATGGTGGCGCGCGAGTTGCGCACCGGGATGGCGCAGGTGGATGCCATTTCAGGCGGGCAGGTCAACCTGGATGCGACGCTGGCCTATGGCGACGGGGTGCCCTTTGTAGATGCGCTGTCGCTGGTGACGAAAAACCTGACCGCATCGGCCAATGCGGACGCGCCGGGACAGCCGATCACCATCGCCACACGGTTGAGCGATCTGCGCCTGGTGGCACCCGGCATCAATGGCCCTGCGGCGGTGAATGGCACGTTGACCCCGCGCGATGCCCAAGGTGAGGCAATTGATGTCGATCTCAAATTCGATGGCCCGTCGGGCGTGGGGGCCACGATTGTGGGCCAGGTGCAGGATCTGGGCCAACGGCTCAATCTGGCGATCCGGGGGGCCGCGCCATTGGCCCTGGCCAATGGATTTATCGCGCCCAATTCGATCACCGGACCACTAAGCTTTGATCTGCGCGTAGACGGGGCACCGGGGCTTTCGGCGCTGTCAGGACAGGCGCGGATCAGCGATGCCCGCATGGCGCTGCCCACGGCGAACCTGGCGGTGACGAATTTGGGTGGCACGGTGTCCCTGTCGGGGGGGCAAGCTTCGCCTGATATCACCGGTTCGCTGGGCAATGGCGGGCAGTTTCGGGTGACTGGACCTGTGACGCTTTCTGCGCCCTTTAACGGCAATCTCAGCGTCGCTTTGAGCGCGCTCGGCCTGCGGGACCCCACACTTTATGAGACGTCGGTGAATGGCACGGTCAATGTGAACGGGCCGCTGACCGGAGGCGCGCGCATCAGTGGGGCTCTCGCGCTTGGCCGGACGGAACTGCGCGTGCCCTCTGGCGGGGCCAGTGCGGCAGGCGCGCCCGAAGGCATTCGCCACATCGCAGAGCCCGCGGATGTGCGGCGCACCCGGTCGCGCGCGGGATTGATTGAAACAGGCGGGCGATCCGGCCCAGCGGTGGCCTTTCCACTGGATCTGACGATCAGCGCGCCGGCTCAGATTTTCGTACGCGGGCGCGGCCTTGACGCGGAACTGGGCGGGCAATTGCGCCTCGGCGGGACCACGGCAAATGTCGCGGCCAGCGGAGTTTTTGAGCTGATCCGCGGCCGCATGGACGTGTTGACCAAGCGGTTTGACCTGACTGAAGGGCTGATCGATCTGCGCGGGGCATTGGACCCGTATCTCAGGTTCGTGGCGCAAACCACGAGCAATGAATACACCATCAACGTCGTGCTCGAAGGGTTGGCGAGCGAACCGAATGTCAGCTTCCTGTCGTCGCCCGAATTGCCGCAGGAAGAGGTGCTGGCGCAGCTGCTATTTGGGCGGGATTTTTCCGAGATGTCCGCGCTACAGGCCGCCCAATTGGTCAGCGCGGTGGCGACCCTTTCGGGTAAGGGCAGCGGCGGGCTGACCGGGCGGTTGCGCAACGGGTTGGGCCTTGCCGATTTCGATGTGAGTTCCACCGCCGATGGGGCCACGCAGTTCAGCGCAGGAACCTACATCTCGGACAATATCTATTCCGAGGTGGTGGCCGACAGTGACGGCAACAATGAGATCAATCTCAACCTCGACCTCACGCCCTCGCTCACCGTCAAGGGCAGTGCGGGCAATGACGGCAATACCGGTCTTGGGATATTCTTTGAGCGCGACTACTGAACCACCTCGTCAGGACGGCAGCGTCCCGTCCAGCACATAGCGCAGAATATCCACCACCTGCCCCGGTTCGCGGGCCACGGCGAGGGCGGCAGCATCCACCTCCTTGAGGGCGTGATCATGCTCAGGCGGTTGCAGGATAATGAGCGATTTGCCCAAGCCATAGGCCAGCCCCGCATCAAAGGCCGCGTTCCATTGCTTGTATTTGTCACCAAAGCGCACAACGACGATATCGGCATCCTCGATCCCCTTGCGGGTGCGAATGGCGTTGACCAATGCGCCTTTGCGGTCGTGCCAGAATTTATCGTCTTCCGCGCCCAAGATCGCCACGCCGCAATCATCTGAGGCCGCGTGATCAGTGACAGGGGCAGAAAAGGCGACATCCATCCCCTTGGCCCCCGCCACGATCTGATCGCGCCAATCGGTGTGAATTTCACCGCTGAGATAGACATTGAGGGGCATGGGCAGTCTCCTTTTCATTCTGCCACAAGGGATAGCCCCGCGCGCGGCCACGGCAACCCCTAGAACGTCATCTTCCAGAAAAGCGGCGCAGCGCGGTCGAGCCGCCGCAGATGCTTGCGGCGTTTGATACGCAGAAAGTCCGGCACGTCGCGGGTAGGCGCAAAGCAGAAGGATTTGGGCAAATCCGTGTAAAGCGAGCGCGGCGGCAAGCGCCGATCGATGGATTTCAGCATGGCCCCCGGGACGGGTTGATGCATGAACACATCACGCAACCTCAACCGATCCCGCAGCAGGATCAGAACATGGGTCAAAAGCGCCTTGGCCCAAACCTTATCGTAGCGTTCCGTCAGCCCCGCCTCATAGGCCTGCGTGTTGCGCAGCACGCGGGAGCGCGGCCGCGCGTCGGTGAGATCGCGCACGTAACGGCGCACAAAACGCAACCAATCGCTCTGCACCTCTTCGATGAGGGCAGAGCCGGATTTCACATCAATGTCGAGCCGCGCCCAGGCCAGCGTGGGCCGGCCCCGCGTGCGCACAGGGTGCAAATCACATTCAAACGTGTCGCGATCGGCCTTGCCTATGGTGCGCTGCAACAACACGGCATGGTCTGAAGGAAACCCAAGCTGCACCACAAGGTTCGCGCCCGGGCGGCTCATCTGCGCCCATTGCCAATCGCGATCCTGCCAGATGTCATAGGTGATCTCAAAATCCATCCAGGGCGCGTCATAGACCGCCTCCAGCGCAGCGTAGCCCGGCGCAGAGAGCGCCTCAAAGTCGAGCACGCAATCCGCCCGCGCCAACATGCGCAGATCATGGTGGCGAAGCACCCCGCCCCCACCCGCCGCCAGCGGTTTGATCAGGGGTCGATCCAGCAACTTGGCGCACGCGGTCTGCCGAACGGCCCGCACGGGTGTGTCGTCTTTGAGATGCGCCTGGAGGAGCCATGCGCTCTCCCGGTCGCGGTAGTAGTGAAACGGCTCATAGGGCGGCAAATCCTGCCGCAGAGCCATCGTGGCTTCGGGTGTCATGAGGTCTGATCCTACTGGTGGGCAAAGGCTGCCCAACGGATCAAACCGAGGGCAACTTAGGTCCGTAAAATGGGCAAAATGCCCGGAGGTATGTGTTTGGACATGTCTCGGTGTTCCTTTGGTGAGACGGGTTGCGGGCGCGTGGGATAGGCGGAAGGATGAGTCGCCTCAACATGTATCAAACCGGGCGCATGTGACCTGTGACTGCAGCGCAACAACTCCGACAGGGCTGGTGGTTTGCGGAAAAGCTCCCGATCAGACTTTTTGTTGAAGAGCCACGCAGCACTGCTTGCCTAAGATCGGGTAACGGCTCAAACCAGCTATTCGCTGCGCAGGCATCGTTGAGAAATAACTTAAACGGCCGCTAAGCGGACAAAGCTGCCGATCAGACTTTTCGTGACAGAGCCGCGTAGTGTCGGGCCGCAGTATGGCGATCTATGCTTTGAACAGCAACGCTTTATCCCGGCCAAATCCGCAAACCATAAGAGCAACGCGCTTGGCCCAACCAAATCGCCGTGCCGTCGCGCCAAAGGCGCGCCACTATGATTGGCACACCTCCGGTGTGACGGGCGGCCCGGCGATGCGCGGCGGCCCCAAGGGGCCTTTATTCCGCGCCGGGTGTCGAAACGAGGATCGCAATGGGCTCACACCAGCCGTTCGCCCCACAGGCACCGTTGAGAAGTACGTTAGCTGGCGGCTAGGCGGACAAAGCGGACGCTAAGATTTCAAGCTAAAACGTCTGCTTATGTAACAGGCCGCTTCTCGAAGTCTGGCTAAACAACAGTGGCAACAGTCACGACTGCTGGAATTGGTACGTCCCATTCGGGTCCCACCCCGTGCCTTTCCAGAACCTTTGAAACGACTGCTGCTCGTATCGCTTCTGCATTTTTTGCAGGTTGCGGGCGCAACAGAGCACCGCCTCTCGCAGTTCCCTCAAGAAAGAAATCATAAGGCGCACCTGGATCGGCGACCCGCCACATTGATGCGACTGTTGATTGCCGAAAACCTTTGAACCCAGCCTGCTCCAGCACTGGAAAGGCTATTACTGGATCAGCATAGTCATTTGCTCCTGGTCCCGGTGGCAAAGTAATGTCTGAGGCCCCGTGCTGGGCAATAGCGTCAAAAACATAGCCGAGCGCAGTATCGACCTCAGGCCCACACCAAACTGAAAACGCCAATCGGCCACCGGGACGCAGAACACGGCGCGCCTCAGCAATAACTTGTGGAGGATCGGGAACATGCGGCATCCCAAAGCCGATCGTCACCGCGTCAAATGACTGATCCTCGAAGCTGAGGCTCATGGCGTCACCTTCAAAAAACTGGACCTCGGGCACAGCGGCCCGGGCCATCTCAAGCATGGCGGGTGAAAAGTCCAGGCCGGTCACCCGTGCGCCAGCCTTGACGAGACCCGCCGACACGTTGCCCTGACCACAACAAAGGTCAAGTACGTCGACCCCTGGTCCTGCTTCAACGGCCGCAATCAAGGAGGGGACAACCATGTCGGCGGCATTCGCGAACACATTCGCGTAGGATTGTGCCACGTCGGGTTTTGCCCACTCGCGTTTTTCGAGTGCCGCGAACGTGTCCGGCTTCTGACAGCTTGGCATTCGCCCCCCCCTTACGACACTCTCAATGAAGAACCGGACAGGAAGTAATGTCAACGCGCGCGACTGATTAGACATTCGCCGAGATGCCGGAGACCGCCACTAAGGGCTCACACCCGCCATCCGCTACCCGCGCAGTACACCGCCTGTTGCTTTGGTCACCTTCTCGATAATCTTGGCGCTCACCGCCTCGATATCAGCGTCCTTGAGCGTTACCTCTCGCGGTTGAAGGCGCACGGTGATGGCGAGGCTTTTCTTGCCCTCGCCCAGCGCGCCGCCGATGAACTCATCGAACACGCGGACATCATCGATCAGCGCCTTGTCGGCACCGGCAGCTGCGTTGACCAAGGTCAAAGCTTCGACCCCTTCGTCGACAACAAATGCGAAATCGCGCTCCACGGCTTGCAAATCGCTCACGCCCAGCGCATCCCGCATGGCGCCAGACTTGCGCGGCTGTGGGATCTCTTCGGGGAAGATGGTGAAGGCCATGGCAGGGCCTTTGATGTCCATCGCGGTGAGGACCTTGGGGTGAAGCTCACCAAAGATGGCCAGCATCTTTTTGGGCCCCAGGCAGACCCGCCCATGACGCCCCGGGTGCCACCAAGCCGGCCCGTCGCGCAGCACTTGGGTTCTCAAAGGCGCACCCAGTGCCGCCAGAACGGCCTCGGCATCGGCTTTGACATCAAACACATCGACCACCCGTGATGCGCCATGCACATCCTTGGGCCCTGTGCGACCGACCAAAAGGCCCGCGACCTGCAAATGCTGCTCGTCGGGCTCACCACCCTGAAACGCATGGCCCACCTCAAACAGCGCCAGATCCATCTGACCGCGCGCCTGATTGCGCGCAGCGGCCTGCAAAAGACCGGGCAAAAGATCGGGGCGCATGTGGCTCATCTCGGAACTGATGGGATTGGCCAGCATCGTGGCATCATCGCCGCCACCAAAGAGCGTGGCGGAGGCATGATCAATGAAACTGTAGGTCACGCATTCATTGTAACCCAGTGCCGCAGAGGTGCGCCGTGCGGCCTGTTCGCGACGCTGCAAAGGGCTTAAGATTGGCGTCGTCACACCGGTCGTAAGGCGCGGCAACGGCTTGCCCTTTAGCTTGGTGAGCGATGCAATTCGGGCCACTTCCTCGACCAGATCTGCCTCGCCCTTCACGTCCATCCGCCAGCTGGGCACATGGGCCATGTTGCCTTCCATGCGGAAGCCCAGCCGCGTCAAGGTCTGGCGCTGTTCCGCCTCCGGGATGTCCATACCAACGAGCGATTGCACGCGGGCGGGATCCAGTTTGAAGGCACGCGCGGTGTCAGGCACAGCGCCGGCCACGACCACATTGGACGGCTTCCCCCCGCAAAGATCGAGGATCATCTGCGTGGCCAGCTCAATGGCGTCCATGTTGAACTCCGGGTCAATGCCCCGTTCATTGCGGTACCGCGCGTCGGAATTGATCTTGAGCGCCCGGCCCGTCATGGCGATCTGGATATGGTCCCAAACGGCCGCCTCCAGGAAGACATCGGTGGTCACCTCGGTGCACCCTGTCTCAAGCCCGCCCATGATGCCTGCGATGCTTTCAATCCCGTCATCGTCAGAGATCACCACCTGCCCTTTGGAAAAGGTGTAGGTCTTCTCATCCAGACCCACCAGGGTTTCGCCCCCGGCCGCGCGGTGAATGCGCAGGTTGCCTTTGACCTTGCCCGCGTCAAACACGTGCAGCGGGCGGTTTCGGTCATAGGTGAAAAAGTTTGTCACATCGACCAGCGCCGAAATGGGGCGCAAGCCGATGGCGCGCAACCGGGTTTGCAGCCAGTCAGGGCTGGGACCGTTCTTAACACCCCGGATCAGGCGACCGGCAAAAACGTAGCAACCGTCGCGGGCATCCTCATCAATCGTGACAGAGATGGGCGAGGCAAACTGCCCCTCAACATGCGCGGTTTTGGTAGGTTTCATCGTGCCGATGCCGCGCGCGGCCAAATCCAGCGCGATGCCGCGTATGCCCAGCGCGTCCTGCCGGTTTGGCGTGATGGCGATCTCGATCACCGGATCGACCTTGGCGGGATCGTTTTTGGCCAGCCAGTCGGTGAAGCGCTCCCCCACCTCACCCGATGGCAGCTCAATGATGCCGTCATGTTCGTCCGAGAGCTCCATCTCGCGCTCCGAACACATCATGCCATAGCTCTCAATGCCGCGGATTTTGCCCACACCGATGGTGGTGTCGATCCCGGGCACATAAACGCCCGGTTTGGCAACCACAACGGTGATCCCTTCGCGCGCGTTGGGCGCGCCGCAAATGATCTGCGTTGCGCCCTCATCCGTCATCACCTGACACACGCGAAGACGGTCTGCGTCTGGATGCGCTTCGGCTTTTATTACTTTGCCGATGGTAAACGCGCTCAAACGTGCGGCGGGGTTGGCCACATCCTCAACCTCTAGGCCCAAATCCGTGAGCGCGTCTGCGATCTCATCAACAGATGCAGTGGTGTCCAGATGGTCTTTCAACCAGGAAAGGGTGAATTTCATCGCGATCGTGCCCGTGTGCGGTTTTCGTCTCTGCGGCATGTATCGGATTAGCTGCACAGGTGGAAGGGGGCGCTGCCCCCCGCCTTCGGCTCCCCCCGGGATATTTTCAGCCAGAAGAAACAGCCACCCAAAGGCGCTTTCCAGGCTTCTTCTGGCTTCAAATATCCCCGCCGGAGGCATAAAGTCTTGGGGCCAAAGGTCATCAACGCGGCGCAGTCGCGACATCATGGCGCAACAATTGAACAATTGACTTCATCCGAGCGCAAAATAGTTGCGCTGCAAGTGCGAAAGACTTAGACCACGACGACTGGACATAGGAGAGTGATTCATGGCGCATGACGGACAGGACCCACGGTTGAATGCACCCGTGCTTTTGGATGATCTTCTGTCGCTGACGGGGGCCGCGGTTGCGCCCGTTGAAAAGATCCTTGGCATCGCGAAAGCGCGCCTTGAGGATGCAGTGACGGTTGATGGCCGTGTGTCAGGCGGCCGGATCGAGGCCAATCAGACCGCCGCGCACGGCTTTGCGTGGCTCGCCACTTATGTAGAATCCCTACGTCAGATGCAAAACTGGGCCAAGCGCCTTGAGGCCGATGGCAAGTTTGGCGAGGTTGAACAGCTTATTCACCAGATCGCCTTTGGCGAATATCTCTGGCAGATCTATGGCGGCATCCCGATGAGCCAGGGGGAGATGATCCGCCTGCAGGATATGGGGCTGAGCCAGGAGGATATGCGGGGCATGATGATCCCCGAGATCCAGACCTTGACCCAAACCGGCAACACCCAAGCCGCGCGGATGCGCCTTGTGGAGCTGATGCAGGAACGCGCCGCAGAAATCACCGTCGGAGCCAGCGGGCTCGACGAAGAGCTGGAGATGATCCGCGAACAATTCCGCCGTTTCGCCGTGGAAAAGGTAGAGCCCTTCGCCCATGACTGGCACCTCAAGGATGAGCTGATTCCGATGGAAATCATCGAAGAGCTGGCAGAAATGGGTGTGTTTGGCCTGACGATCCCGGAAGAATATGGTGGTTTTGGCCTGTCCAAAGCCTCCATGTGCGTGGTGTCCGAAGAACTGAGCCGGGGCTACATTGGCGTGGGCTCGCTGGGGACGCGCTCTGAGATTGCGGCGGAACTCATCATCGCGGGCGGTACTGAGGCGCAAAAGCAGAAATGGTTGCCCCGTTTGGCCAGCGCAGAAACCCTTCCGACGGCTGTGTTTACCGAGCCTAACACGGGCTCTGACCTTGGGTCATTGCGCACACGCGCCGTTAAGGACGGTGAGGATTACCGCATCACCGGCAACAAGACCTGGATCACGCACGCCACACGCACTCAGGTGATGACGCTGCTGGCGCGCACCAATCCTGACAGCACCGATCACCGCGGCCTCAGCATGTTCCTGGCCGAAAAGACGCCTGGAACCGAGGACAATCCCTTCCCCACAGAAGGTATGACCGGCGGTGAGATCGAGGTGCTGGGCTATCGCGGCATGAAGGAATACGAACTGGGCTTTGATAACTTCCACGTCAAAGGGGAGAACCTCTTGGGCGGCGAAGAAGGCAAAGGGTTCAAACAGCTGATGGAGACCTTTGAAAGCGCGCGCATTCAAACAGCGGCACGGGCCGTGGGTGTGGCGCAGTCGGCGCTCGATATCTCCATGCAATATGCGATTGACCGCAAACAGTTTGGCAAATCCCTGATCGAGTTTCCGCGCGTGGCCAGCAAGCTTGCCATGATGGCCGTGGAAATCATGGTGGCGCGGCAGTTGACGTATTTTTCCGCATGGGAAAAGGACAATGGTCGGCGCTGTGATCTGGAGGCCGGAATGGCGAAACTGCTCGGCGCTCGTGTGGCTTGGGCTGCTGCAGACAACGGTCTGCAAATCCACGGCGGCAACGGGTTTGCCCTGGAATACAAGATCAGCCGTGTGCTTTGTGATGCGCGGATCCTCAATATTTTTGAAGGCGCCGCAGAAATTCAGGCCCAAGTGATCGCACGCCGCTTGCTGGCCTGATCAGCCTCTGACACCAAGGTACAAGAGCGCGTCCACTGGGCGCGCTCTTCTTTTGGTGTCGACCGTTAGTCGAATTTCAACCAATTCCTAGCACTCTGCACGGGAGACACGCGAAAATCAGATAGTGACGCCCTCAGTGCGCGTCATAGCTGGGAATGATTATGCCACACTACGATGCAGACTGGTTCAAATCAGCGCTCAATGCGATGCATGACAAGGTGCTGATCAAAGGAACCGCGTCTGAGATTCTGTGGGCCAACACGGCGTTCCTTGAACTTTACGGCATGACGGAGGATGAGCTTTACGAGCTAGTGGATGCCGACCACAGCGATCCTGATGACACGCTGCAATATGTGATCGACGATCAAGCCGTAGTCGATTCAGGGCAGCATCTGGAAATACCGCAGGAAATCGTTCGGAATTCAGACGGTGTGGGTTTTCATCTGCACACTGTCAAATCGCCGATCTTTGAAGGTGACCAAGTCGTGCGCACGGTAGGGGTGAGCCGGAACCTCACCATTGATGACAGTCCCAAGCGGGATTTCGACCATGCCAATGCCAAAGCCTTTGTCGCGCCGCTCAAGGCTCTGACGCGATCCTTTCCCAATCCGATGATGATGGTGGACGTGAAGGCGCGGGTGATCCACACAAATGCGCTGTGGGACGCCGTGTTTGGCGGTGTGGAGATCACCCCTAACAGCTACTTCTTGACGGCATACGAGGGCTTTGATGCCCTCAGTCAGTGCATTGGCGACTGCATGCGCACAAATTCCAATCAGCACATCACGATGAGCTTGCCAAAGGAGGGCCTTGCACGTCACGTCTACACGGTGCAGGTCAGCCCGTGGGCCTTTGAAAATGGGACCATGGGCGGTGCAACGATCATCGCAACGGACGTCTCAGCCCTGCACCAACAATCCGCCGCGTTGCAAAGTGCCAATGACGAACTCATGCAATATGCCTACCGGGCGTCCCATGATCTGAAGGGCCCGATCATGACCGTCAAAGGTCTGGCAAGCCTGATCATCGAAGACGTAGAGGCGGGCGAGACAGCCGAAGCACTTGAAAGTGCCAGAGCCATTACAATCATGATGGAACGTCTGGAGAACAACGTGAAATCGATCCTCGATCTGGCACGCGCCGATCTTGAGGACGGGCAGTCAAGCGCCGTGGATCTACATGCCATGCTCGGGGAGATCTGTGATGGGCTGTCCGCCAATCTGGCCCGGTCAGGGGTCCAGGTCGAAAACCGTCTTCATGTACAGCACATGCAATCGCAACCCACGCGCCTGCGCCAGATCCTGGAAAACCTGATTGCCAACTCGGTCCGCTATCATGCCCCGGAGCGTCTTGAAAAATACGTGCGCGTGCGCAGCTCCGAGACCGAAGAGAGCGTGGCCATTGACATCGAAGACAACGGCCTTGGTATCCCCGACGATGCAGGCGATCGTATCTTTGAACGCTTCACCAGGTTCAGCCGCAACAGTGAGGGGTCGGGCCTAGGCCTGGCCATCGTCAAACGCAATGTCGATGCCCTGTCGGGCCGCATCGATGTTCAATCAAGCGACGCGGGCACCGCCATCCGCGTTGTTGTTCCCAAAACCCAGCCCGAAGAGGAACGGACGTGACCCAGACCATCCTGCTTGTCGACGACAACAAAACCGATCGCTACATTCTCAAGCGACGGCTTGAGAAAATCTCTGATGACCTTGTCGTTCTGGAGGCTGAGAATGGCGAGCACGCGATTGAGGCGTTCTCTGATTATGAGGCGGAGCGAGAGAAAGGGCCTTCGACCAAGCCCCCGCTGATCGTCTTTCTGGATATCAACATGCCGATCATGGATGGGTTTGGCCTTCTGGAGGCACTCCACTCCATGGGGTCCGCATCCGATAGCGGGGTCCCGACCGTCTTTATGTTCACATCCTCACACCGCGACGAAGACAAAGAGCGTTCCATGCATTGGGACTTTGTGAAAGAGTACATCGTCAAAGGGGATCTCTCTGCTGAGAAACTGAAATCCATTCTTGCAGATCATCTTAAGGCCCAGCCCGTCTAGGCCGAATGTTGTGCGAACGAAGAGCTATGGCGCACGGCGCATACCAGAAGGTTTCATTTGGATCCGCGCAAGTCTGCGGTCACCTCGCGTCTGGCGCTTCACCATTGCGCAAACCTAAGGTTTGCAACCACAACGCCCGCACGGTTTTGGCGGCCCGATCTGTATTCCAGCGACCGTCTAAACCCTAATGAAAGTCCAAACTCTGCTTTTCGCGCTTCACATGTTTGAGCTTTGACGATCCGTCCAACGACTATGTGACCGACGCCTTTTCGCCTGTCACAGTTCTATTCATTAAATTAGAAATTTGGACCATCGGTCTGGGTTGGCACGCCTTTGCCAATGTGTCCTTTGGGCACGCGCGCGCAATCTCAATTTGACGACACCCCCGCGATCATCGTCAGGACCATTCGCTCGGGCAGAAGCCGGACCACCCAAGCCATCATCACGATCAAAGGCGCCTCGTTCAGAGCAATCAGGTCACAGAGTAGCTGATCAATGCCGCGCGCGGATTTACGGGCTAGTGCAACGCCCGCAACAGAACCAGTGTGATCCCTGGGAACGCCACCAGGATCGCCACGCGCACAATATCTGACGCGACGAAGGGCAAGACGGCTTTGTACGTCTCAATCATGCGCGTTTTGGGATCCATCGAGTTGATCACGAAAAGGTTCATCCCCACCGGCGGGGTGATCAGGCCCACCTCCACCACAATCAAAACCAGAATACCGAACCAGATCGCAACCTCTTCCGGCGTCATGCCGAAATCCAACTGGGAGATGATCGGAAAAAATATTGGGATCGTGAGCAGGATCATCGACAGGCTGTCCATCAGGCAGCCAAAAATGAGGTAGAGCGCCAGTATGCAGATCAGAACCGACCAAGGTGACAGGCCCAGCGACACCACCCATTCGGACAATTCCTGCGGCACCTGTGTCAGAGCCAGAAAACCGTTGTAGAAGGCCGCACCCAGAATGATGAAGAAGATCATCGCAGAGTTGCGCGCGGTCGCATAAAAGCTGTCAACCAATGAGGCACGCGTGAGCCCCCTGTTAAGAAGCGCAATCAGACCCGTGCCCGCCGCGCCCACGGCAGCCCCTTCGGTGGGCGTGAACCAGCCCGCATAGATGCCACCCACCACCAAGAGAAAGACCAAAAGCACCGGCCAGACATCAAACAGCGCACGGAACCGGTCCGCCATGGGAATGGGCGCGCGCAGCCCGGCCGTATCAGGCTTGACACGCACGTAAATGGCGATGGTGATCATGTAACCGATGGCGGCGAGAATGCCGGGGATAAAGGCGGACAGGAACAGTTTGGCGATGTTTTGCTCGGTGAGAATGGCATAAATCACCAAGATCACAGAGGGCGGGATCAGGATACCGAGCGTGCCCCCTGCGGCCAGCGTCGCCGTGGAAAACCCGCCGGAATAGCCGTAACGCTTCAACTCTGGCAGGGCAACTTGGCTCATCGTGGCGGCCGTGGCCAAGGAACTGCCACAGATCGCACCAAACCCCGCGCAGGCCCCGACAGAGGCCATGGCAACCCCGCCCTTGCGATGACCCAGGAACGCCTCTGCGGCCTTGAAAAGCGCTGATGACATGCCACCCAGTGTCGCAAAATGGCCCATCAGGAGGAACATCGGCACAATGGAGAGCGAGTAGCTGGAAAAGGTCGAATATGTCTCGTTCTTCAGCCGCGACAGCGCCACAGACATCCCATCCGTGACCAGGTAGAGACCGCCCAAAGCCACCAGAAACATGGCGAGGCCAATGGGCACGCGCAGAAAAATCAACCCCATTAAAACCGGAAAGGACGCAATCCCAATCTCAAGGCTTGTCACAGATCAACCTCACCCGGATCAGGAAGCGCGCCAGCGACGCGGGCAAGCGCCACGTAGACCGCGACCAGGGCTGCAACACATGCCGCGCACAGGCTTGCGGCATAGGCCCACCAGATCGGAAACTGAATGAGGTAGGTTGTTTCGTTGTAGGCCATCTTATCAAGCATCCCCGCATAGAGCCGGTGGGCGATCAGGATGAAAACAGCCGCAAACACGAAATCGACCACCACACCAATCGCGCGGTTCAACGCCACCGGCAGGCGCGCGGTGAAAATGTCCACGCTCGCATGACCTCGGGTGATGTGACACAGCGGCAAAAACGCAAAGATCGCAAAGGCCATACCCGCCTCGACCAGTTCAAAATCACCCAAAAGCGGGCCCACACCCATATCCAGCAAATGGTTCGCAAGCCCCGGCACGTGAGACTGCAAAAACGCCCCATGCAGCCATCCATTGAGCATACGCCCGGCCACGGACACGCAGGTGAGCACCACCAAGGCGGTCAGCATGACCCCCCCTAACACGGCCATGGCCCGGGCCAGCGTCAGAACCAGTTTGTGCATGTCCCACCCCTGCAAAAGCAAACCGGCGCCTCGTGTTCCATAGGCGCCGGTTCGGGATCACGTCATATCACTGAGACTTGTCAGCGATCAGCGCTTTGGCCTGATCAACCAATGCTTGGCCGTCAAACCCTTTTTCGGTCATTTCTGCGATCCAATTGGCCTCAACATTGCCAGCGGCCGCTTTCCATTCGGCGACCTGTTCCGGTGTCAGATCAATGATGTTGTTGCCGGCATCTTCGGCAAGTTTGCGCGACGGGCCGTCAGCCCCCTCCATCGTTTTGCCGGCCAAAGCCGAGAAATCCGCGCCGGACTGTGCCTCGATAATGCCCTTCAGATCGTCGGGCAGGCTGTCCCACTTTTGCTTGTTCATCGCAAAGATGAAGGCCGTGGTATAGAGCGCGTCTTCGCCAAAGGTCGTGTGGTTTTTCACCAGTTCCGGCACCTTGAGGGCGGCGGTGACTTCCCACGGGATCACACCCGCGTCAATCACGCCTTTTGACAGCGCCTCGGGCATCGCGGGCACAGGCATGCCCACCGGTGTCGCGCCCAATTCGCCCAACATGCCGGTGATCACGCGGGTCGGGCCGCGCACCTTCATGCCGTTGAGATCCGCAACCTCATCAATCGGTTTGTTGGAATGGATCACGCCCGGACCATGGACCCAGACGCCCAAGATCTTCATGTCCTTGAAATCGCTGTCCATCATGTTGGCCTCGGCGTATTCCCAATAGGCGCGCGAGGTGTCTTCGGCATTAGTCATCATGAACGGCAGCTCAAACGCTTCGGCCTGCGGGAACCGGCCCGGCGTGTAGCCTGCCACCGTCCAGACAATATCGGCCACGCCGTCCACGACCTGGCTGGCCAATTCCGGTGGTTTGCCGCCCAGCTGCATCGCGGGGAAATGATCGATCTGAATGCGGCCCTGGCTGGCTTCCATCACACGTTCAGCCCAGGGAACGAGGATCAGCTTGGGCACATTGGCCTGCGGCGGCAGGAATTGGTGCATTTTCAGCGTGACCTCTTGCGCCAACGCTGCGCCACCAAGCGTCGCTGCAAGGATCGCGGCGGTGGCCGTGCGGGTGGCAAGTTTCATGAATGACATCGGGGTCTCCTCCCTTGGAAACTAGTTGGCTCGACGCGGCTGTATCCGACGTCTCAGCGCCATCACTGTGACACCGATCCGCTGCCCATTGCAACCGCGAAGGAGCGCGGCAGGGTGCGGACTTGGGCACAGCGTAAAATCCCCGTTACACGCGTGCTGAGGATGCCGGACAGCATGGTCTCTGTACCACCTACATTCGGGAAACGCGTCCGCGCCTCACGCCGGCAATCCCGCAAAAGTGGCATTGGCGCGACGGCGAGTTTGTGGCATCTCTGACGGGGATGGTTTGAGGGGAACGCAAATGACCTACCGCCGCTATGGTGTGTACTATGCACCACCCCCCGGTGCCCTGGCCCGGTTTGGGGCGGCCTGGCTTGGCTGGGACTTGGACCAAGGACACAGCGTGCCCCATCCCGATATACCGGGCCTGCCCCTGCCGATCGAAGAGATGACGGCGACCCCGCGCAAATATGGCTTTCACGCCACGTTGAAACCGCCCTTTCATCTGGCCCGCGGGTGTCGCGAAGATGACCTGATTGAAGCCGTCGAGATCCTCGGCCAACGCACCTTTCACCCGGTGATGGGGCTCAGGTTGGAGGTCACGCAACTGGGCCGTTTTCTCGCACTCACAGCCAGCGGCAACACGGCGCAATTGGGGGGATTGGCGGCCATGTGCGTGGAAACGCTGGATGTGTTTCGCGCGCCGCCCAGTGAGGCGGAATTGGCCAAGCGCCGCGCCGCGGGCCTGAGCCACAGCCAAGAGAACATGCTGCTAGACTGGGGTTATCCTCATGTGATGGAAAACTTCCGATTTCACATGACATTGACGGGCAAATTGCCCAAATCCGCCCTGCCCGGCACGCGTGACGCGTTGACCAAGGCCTTGGACGGTGTGTTGCCAGAGCCCTTCACCCTCGATCAGATCTGCATGGTGGGCGAGGATGCAGAGGGGCGGTTTCATTTGGTCCATCGGTACGCGCTGTCCGGCTGAGCGCGTCCAAACTGGCCGATATAGGGTCAGGGCAAACTACGGACAAACCGGTCGATCTCACGATTCATCGCCTCCGGGTCATCTGATGGGATGTGATGCCCGGTGTCCAACTCGACAATCTCCGCCTGCGGGCAGGTCTCACGCACGAGGTGGCGATAGCTCTCTCCAGTCAGCAGGCTGCGCGCGCCCACCTGGACCTGCACAGGAAGGGCGAGACGCGCCAGCGACGAGGCCCCGTCAAACCGCGCCGCCACGATCAGCGCATCCGACAAACCCGATGGCGCGCTCGCGGCGAGAGTGCTTCGAAAACGGGCCTGGCCTTCTGGATTTTCAATCCGGCTGCCCACCACTTTGGCAATGGTCGCGGTTCCGGGGAACCGGGTCACCACAGGGGCCACAAAAGGGGTGTACCAGGAAATGACCCGCAAAGGCGCGCGAATGGGCGTATCAACCAAAACCAGCCCTTTGAGCCGATCAGGATAGCGCGCCGCCAAGGCAAGCGCGACCATACCTCCCAAGGAAAACCCGATTAGCACCGATCCTTGTGGCACATCGTCCAAGATCTCTTTCGCGAACTCTTCGGCCGTGGCCTTGCGCGCCCTTGCCCGTCCGCCATGCCCTGGCAGGTTCAGTGCCACGCCAGGCACATCCCCCCAAATCTCCGCGTTAAGGCCCGCCCCGTGAAGGTAAATCTGCCCCATAAAACTGACCTCTTCTGGAACCCTATAGCCCCAAACTGGACCGGATCGCGCCGCCATCGCCTCAATGGCATAACCTTGATGTTAGTCGGAGGAGGGTTCTGTCTGCAATGTCATGAAAAACGCTCTTTCGGCCATGATCTTGCCCTAAAGCCTCGATACCCATCCACCATAGACCACCAAACAAGGGAATTTTGGTTATGACAACGACGATGGTTTGCGTGGCACTTTTGGTGCTGTTTGGCGCACTTCTGGCTGGCAAAATGCTCAAGGACATGTTCCCGGGCAGCGTGTCCAACGCTTTCAAGGCTGAGGACGAAGACACGGCCAAGTGATCGGGCCCTGCCCGTGACATGTTTGGGTCTGTCCCTGTGACATGACCATAATAGGAGCGGAGGCTTATGCGGCCTCCGCTCTTTTCTCTGCCAACACCGTTTCCGCTTTGGGGACGCCGAACAGCTGTCGCAGGTGGCGAAAGGCGCAATTGATCTGGGCCATGGTCAGACTATCCTTTTGGCCACGCAGCCAATTGGACCGACATGTTTCGTTTTTTCTCTGCCAAGGCCACGGGCACCCCACCGCAGGTCGCACCCTCTGTTGACCCTGCAACGGTCAGCTTTGGTCATTACATGACACTGGCCGACGCGCGGTTGCAGCTGTTTTCGGTTTTTGACGATCTTTATTATGACCGTGCCGACGCCGATATGCTGTCTCCGGCGATGCGAAATCACGCGATTGGTCACCTCAAGAAAATCGGATTTCGGCAAACCTCTGGCACCGTGTTGGAGGATCAGGACGCCGATCGGCGCTGTTTTATGCCGAAATCTCATGCACTTGGCGCATCGCCCTTTGACATCACCCGGTACACCCCGCGCCGGCCGCAGGATTTCTATATTCTGACGCCCACGCAAACCGCCTGTCAGTTCATTGACCACTATGACCACGAAGACGCGGTGGAACGGATTGTCCATCTGATCCGCACGCAACCCATCAATCTCTTCCGTTTGATGGATTACCTGGAGCATACGGACACCCATCGCGAGTTTCTCAAAGCGATCAACTTTCTAAAGAAAACCCAAGATGAAGCGGTCAAATCCGAGCCGTTGAAGCGCCGCCGCGCCCTCGGATAGCTGAAAAACGCAGCAAGCACAGGCAGTGACGCGGAAATTGGCGCATATGTCGCCCACGCCTGACGTGCTCTCTTGCGCAGGCACGCACGGGGACGTATGGAACCATTATGCAAGCGCAGAAAAATAAGCGGCTGACACGGTCAGTTTGGGTGACATCTGGAGTTGAGGTGCTGCGGCTCCAAGGCGCGGATGCGCTGAAAGCCGAACCGATGGCGCGTCATATGAAGACGACCAAAGGGTCGTTTTACTGGCATTTCAAAGACGTGGAAGATTTCCAGGGCAGCATTCTGACCCTGTGGGAACAAGCCGCAATTGTGGAGCTGTCGCGCATTCTGGAAGAAGAGACCGGCGGCGTGGCCTGTTTTCAGGCTTTGGCGCAATCTCTGGCCAACCCGGCGGCGGAAAACGCGGTTTTGCAGGCTGAACCGGCGGTGCGCGCATGGTCCACCAACGCGGTTTTGGCGCGCGAGGTTGTGGCCCGCGTCGATGACGCCCGGCTGAGCGTTCTCACGACGGTGCTCAAACGGATCGGCATCGCCAACCCGGAAGTGGCCCATATGCTGTACGGTGCGGCCATCGGCATGGCGCTCATCGCCGATCAAGGCAAGCGCGACAAATCGGAGGCCATCGGCTCCCTCGTGGATCTGGTGCTGGCGCTGAGATGATCCGCATGGGGCTCAGCCTCAGCGCAATTTTGGGCCTGTTTTCCTGTTCGGATGAAACGCTGACGGGCTACGGCGCGGCGGAAACGCAATGGGTGTTACAAGAGATAGATGGCGCAGCCTTTGACGCCCAAGCCGTGCTTGAGTTTCCCGAAGAAGGCGTGCTGAGGGGGCAGGCCCCGTGCAACACGTTTTCCGGTCAGCAAACGGTGCCCTACCCCTGGTTCAAAGCTGAAAATCTGGCCGTCACGCGCCTGGCCTGCCCTGATTTGCCAGCCGAGACCGCGTTTTTTGAGGCCTTGCAGTCAATGACGTTGGCCGAGGTCGGCGTGGATACTCTGTTTTTGAGCAATGACGCCGGGCGCAAGATGGTGTTTGTGGCCCAGTGAGTCAGCCCTTAATGCGCCGCTCAAACCGTTCGACAAACCGGGCGCGGGCATCTGGCAGGGGTTTGTGGCCCAGTTCCGTTGCGACGCGGTGCATCAGAAAGTACCCGGTGACGCCAAGCGCGTCCAACACGTCCTCATCTTCGGCGGCCCCCTGCCCCAAAAGGCTGGGCGGCAATGGCAGCAAACGATCAGCCCATTCGCCCGCGCCTTCGCGGCTGACGGCACGGCCGGTTTTGGGCGAGACATAGATCAGATCGTCCTGCCCTGATCCCAGCACGGCACATGTCGTCAGGTCGAGGCCGAAGCCCAGATCGTCCAACAGCGCGAGTTCCCACTTCAGATAGGCCAGCGGCCAGATCTCAGGCTGCCCCAACAGATCCAAAAGCGCACGGGTTTGATCGTAGAGCCGGGCGTGAACCTCACGCTCTGGCAGGCAAAAAAGGAGGAGTGACACCACCGCGTTCAGCCCCGCCAGCGACAGCCGATCCCCCAAAGAGGCAGCCGCACGCGAACGGATCGGCTCCACCGTGAAAGACCCAAGGTGGTCCTCAAGCCGCGCCTTCCACGTGACATCAAGCTGTGCGCCCGGCTGCAGGATAGGCGCCAGTTTACGCGATGCCCCCCCGCGCACCACACCGCTGCTGCGCCCGTGGCTGGGCGACAACACATCGATGATCGCGGCACTCTCGCCGTGGCGTCGACTGGATAGTAAAATGGCCTCATCTCGCCATTCCATGGGCACGAGCTCCCCCTAAGGTCGCGCCATTAGGCACAAAGGTCGCGTCTCTGCCAAGACGGTTGGAAGCCGCGCTAAGATATGTTTCACTCTGGCGCAGAAACTGCCGACTTGGGGGTCGAAATGTCTTTGAAAAACGCAGCTGCCGCTTTGACGTTGAGCTTGGGGACCTTCGGGTTTGCCGCGCAGGCCAACTCTCAAGAAAACGTGATGGTGGTTTTTGACGGCTCCAACTCCATGTGGGGCCAGATCGAGGGCGTGTCCAAGATTGAGATCGCCCGCGACACGATTGGTGACCTTTTGGGCGGCTGGACCGAGGATCGTCAGGTCGGATTGATGGCCTATGGCCACCGCCGGCGCGGCGATTGCGGCGATATCGAAACCCTGGTGGAGCCGCAGGCCGGCACCACGGCAGACATCATCGAACGGGTGCAGGCAATCTCCCCGCGCGGCAAGACCCCCCTGACCGACGCGGTAGAGGCGGCGGCCAAGGCGCTGTCTTATGAGGACACGGCCGCCACGGTGGTGTTGATCTCTGATGGTTTGGAAAGCTGCGACCGTGATCCCTGCGAACTGGCCAAGGCGCTTGAAAGGGGCGGTGTTGGCTTCACCGCGCATGTGGTGGGGTTCGGGCTGGGGTCAGACCAGGATGTAGGCTCCCTGTCCTGTCTGGCGGAAGAAACCGGCGGGGTTTTCATTGAGGCCAGCAATGCCAGTGAGTTGAAAACCGCGCTGAGCAATGTAAGCCAAGCCGTCGCCAAAGCCCCGGAGCCCACACCCGAGCCTGAGCCGGAGGTCGTGCCGGAGCCACAAACGCCCGAGGTGATTGTCTATGGCCCCGGCAGTGCCGTGGAAGGCAGCGAAATCAAGGTGATCTGGGAGCCGACGATCGGTTCCGCTGATTTCATCAATATCGTTCCCGTCGGCACGCCAGAAGGTGAATTTGGCCGCCGCGCGCAGGTTGGCAACAACCCCGATCTTGATTTGGTGGTGCCCGCAGGCCCTGGCGCTTATGAAATCCGTTACTCTGCCAATACCGGCGAAACCTATGGGGTCGCGTCGCTTGAGGTTACACAGGCCAATGTGGAGGTGACCGCCGTGCCAGAGGCGCAGGCCGGGGCAGAATTCACCGTGGACTGGACGCCCACCATCCACCCCCGTGATTTCGTGACCATCGTGCCCGCAGGCACCCCCTCTGACACAATCGGCACCCATATGCGCGCGGACAACCCGGGCGAGCGGACACTGACCGCACCCGGCGATCCGGGGGCCTATGAGGTGCGGTATGTCCTTCATGTCGACAAAAAAGTGGTAGGCTTGCACGCCATTGAGGTGACGGATAGTCAGGTTGAGGTCACGGCCCCAGACCAAGTCACCAGCGGGGCACAGTTCGTGGCCGGTTGGACCCCCACGATCAATACGCGCGATTTCATTACCATCGTGGCGGCCGACGCCCCGGAAGGCGAGGTTGGCACCCATATTCGCGCGCGTGACGACACCGAAGGCCAGTTGACCGCGCCGTCCGCACCCGGGATCTACGAGGTGCGTTACGTGGTCGAAGATGGCCGCCGCAAAGTCGGGTCAAAAACTGTTGAAGTGGTGGCCGCGGAGGTCGAACTGACTGGACCGGATCAAGTGCTCACTGGCGCCAATTTTCAGTTTGGCTGGTCCCCCACGATCAATCCACGTGACTATCTGACCATCGTGCCCGCTGGCGCGCCGGGCAACACGGTGGAAGGTCATATCCGCGCGCGCACGGACAGTGAGGGGCAGCTGACCGCCCCGGCCGATGCTGGCATCTACGAGCTGCGCTATGTGCAGGAGGAAGGTCGCAACACCGTGGCCAGCCTTCAGATCGAGGTGACCGATCCTGAGGTGACCATTGACGGACCTGCGACAGCGCTCAGCGGTTCCAAAATCCCGGTGACTTGGACCGGTGCGGTGAACCCGCGCGACCTTGTCACCCTGGTGCCCGTGGGCACACCAAATGGCGAGATTGCCACGCATATCCGTGTCCGAACCGATGACAGTGGTGAGCTGCAAGCCCCTGCCGAGACCGGCCTCTATGAGATGCGCTATGTGCTGGAACAAGGCCGCAAAACGATGGCAACCGCGCCGATCGAGATTGTAGATGGCGAAGTTACCGTGACGGGGCCAGAAACTGTCCGGCGGGGCGAACCTTTCACGGTGAGTTGGACCGGCACAATCTCAGGACGAGACTACATCACGATCGTGCCTGTGGGCACACCGGACGGCGAGTATGCCAATTACCTGCAAGTGCGCGCGTTCAGCGATGGTGAGCTTCAGGCGCCCAGCGAGACCGGGCTTTACGAGCTGCGCTATGTCTTGCGCGAAGGGGCCAAGACCATGGCCCGCAAGCCCATCGAAGTGCTCGATGCGGATGTCACCGTCTCAGGCCCCGAAAGCATTCAGACAGGTGCCACGATCACGGTGAATTGGACCGGCACCGTCAGCCCGCGCGACTATGTCACGATCGTGCCCATTGGCACGCCGGAGGGCGAGTATGGCAACTACGTGCAAACCCGTGGCAACACCGACGGGCAGTTCAAAGCCCCGGCAGAGCCCGGTCTATATGAGTTGCGCTACGTTCTGCGTGAGGGTGGCAAGACCCTGGCCACGCAAGCCATCGAAGTGGTGCAGCCCAGCGTGAGCGTGTCCGCTCCTGCCACGGCGGTGATCGGATCCAATTTCAATGTCACTTGGACCGGGCAGGTGAGCGAACAGGATTACATCACCATCGTGCCCAAAGGCACCGCAGAGGGCGAGTACGGAAACTATTTTGTCGTGCGCAAACATGACGGCAAAGAATTGACCGCGCCGTCCGATACAGGTGTCTATGAGGTGCGTTATGTCCTGCAAGAAGGCGGCAAGACACTCGCCAGCACAGATATTGAGCTGGTGGCGGCTGACGTCAGTGTCTCAGGCCCGGAAGAGGTGCGCGCGCAATCATCCATGACGGTCAGTTGGACTGAGACGATCAACACCGGTGACTACATCTCTGTCGTGCCCGTGGGCAGCCCGGATGATGACTTCTCACAGTATTTCGTGGTGCGGGATCAGAACTCCAAAGAGATCGACACGCCGGATGCGCCCGGCCTCTATGAGCTGCGCTACATCCTCAAAGAGGGCAACAAGGTTCTGGCCCGCCAGACGATTGATGTGGTCGATGCCAATGCCGCGCTCAGCGACGGGGCGCAGATCAACGCACCTGACAGCGCGGCCGCGGGTAGCACCGTGTCGATCAGTTGGAGTGTGGAACAGGAAACCGCGGATCAAAGGCTGACGCTCGCCAATCCTGATCAGGCGATATTCACCTGGATCACATCACAGAAAATGAATGGTTTGACGGAAGTTCAGGTCAAAATGCCCGACGCCCCAGGCCTTTATGAGCTGCGGATCCTCGATGTCAGCGGGCAGGCTGTTTTGGCCCAAAAGATGATCACGGTTGAGTAGCGATCGAACCGGGCGGGCATTTTCTGCCTACGCTAATCCGCCAGACCGGGCTCATCCAAAAGGTGGCGCCCGGCGCGGTCTTCCACCTCGATCACCCAAAGGTCCGGGTCAAAACCGCGTTGCCGGGTGATGGCGGCGTCGACGTCTGCTTCGGCCCCGTCGGCCAGCACGTCCCAGCCACGCATGTCGTTCAAAAGATCAAACCCGCGCTGGAACAGCCGCGCCTGACCGTCGAGTGTATTGAGCTTCACCAGCACCGCACCGGCCGTGTTGTCCCCGTGACTGGTGACAAAGGCCGGAATGTCCGACAAGCGCAACCGCGCGAGATAGGCCTGCACCCAGAACTCAGAGGTGAGGCGGCTCACCCAGCGCCGTCCTTGAAATCCAGACCCATCTCGGAATAGCGCTCTGCCTCGTCGAGCCAATTGGGCCGCACTTTCACTTGCAAGAACAGATGCACCCGACGGCCCAGAAACTCTTCCAGCTCGCTGCGCGAGGCTTGGCTGACACCCTTGATGGTCTCCCCTTTTTTGCCCAGCAAAATGCCTTTGTGCCCGTCGCGGGCCACATAGATCAGCTGATCGATCTTAACGGACCCATCTTTGCGCTCTTCCCAGCCTTCGGTCTCCACGGTCAGTTGGTAGGGAAGCTCCTGATGCAGCCGCAGCGTCAGCTTTTCGCGGGTCATCTCTGCGGCGATCATGCGCATGGGCAGGTCGGCAATCTGATCTTCTGGATAGAGCCACGGGCCCTCGGGCAAGCTTTGTGCCAACCACGCGCGCAGATCCTGCACCCCGTGGCCT
>JBCCDT010000025.1:0-38326 GCA_039030635.1 Pseudomonadota bacterium | reverse complement strand
GTCCTTGGGGCCTTTGTGATCTCATTTGCGGCCCATGGGGCATGGTCCATCATGCTTTCGACGCGTCCGTTTCGCGCCGCCTACGCGCGGGCAAGGCGATGGATTGAAGCCGCTCTTGGCGCGTTCTTTGTCTTTGCCGCCTATAAAATCACAACGGAACGCTGAGCCATGGATTTCTTGACCACGCTTCAAATCCTCGACTCGACCATCCGCCTGGCGACGCCGCTTTTGATGGCGTGCCTTGCTGGCTTGTTTTCGGAACGCGCCGGGATTTTCGACATCGGCCTTGAAGGCAAAATGCTGTTTGCGGCCTTTTTCTCTGCTGCGGTCGCCTTTGCCACCGGGTCTGCCTGGCTGGGCCTGCTCGCCGGTGTGGCCGGCTCGCTCAGCCTGGCGGCTGTGCACGGTGTGGCGTCGATCACGTTCCGGGGGGATCAACTGATCTCTGGCGTGGCAATCAATTTCCTAGCGGCTGGATTGACCGTGCTGATCGCCCAAAGCTGGTTTGCGCAAGGTGGGCGGACACCATCCCTCACCGAGGGCGCGCGCTTTGAGCCGATAGCACTGCCGTTAGCCGACACGCTCAGCCTGGTCCCCATTATCGGCCCGATTTATGCAGAAATCATCTCCGGCCATACGATCCTCGTGTACATCGCGCTGCTGTGCGTTCCGGCCACCTGGTGGATCCTCTTTCGCACGCGGTTTGGCCTGCGCCTGCGCGCCGTGGGCGAAAACCCCGCCGCGGTGGACACCGCTGGCGTCTCCGTCATTGGGCTGCGCTTTGCCGCTGTTGCGATCTGTGGTGTGCTCTGCGGCATCGCGGGCGCATATCTCGCCACTGCGCTCCAGGCGGGCTTTGTCAAAGACATGACAGCCGGGCGCGGCTTCATTGCGCTGGCCGCGCTCATCTTTGCGAAGTGGCGGCCATGGCACGCGCTCTATGCCACGCTGCTCTTTGGGTTCTTGCAGGCCATCGCGCTCCGCTACCAAAACATCGATCTGGGCGGTCTCACCGTACCGGTGCAGCTGATGGACGCGCTACCCTACATTCTGACCGTGATCATCTTGGCTGGCTTCGTGGGTAAGGCCATCCCACCACGGTCGGGCGGCATTCCCTATGTCAAAGAGCGTTGAAAGGTCGTGATGCCTCCGGCGGAGGTATTTGAAACAAGAAAGAAGCCAAAGCCCCCCGCTTCTTTCTTGTCCTAAATACCTAGTGAGCAAATCTGCGGCTTGCGTAAATTCACGGCATTGTAAGACCAGTTCACAACTCGTGATAAGACCTGATGGCTTGAGACGCCCCTGTCACCTTGCGCCGTGGCAATGCCAGAGCTAAGGGGGGCCATGCAGATTTACCTTCCCATCGCCGAGGTGTCCGTGAACGCCTTTTTGCTTTTGGGGCTGGGCGGGATCGTGGGTGTCCTGTCGGGTATGTTTGGCGTGGGCGGCGGTTTTTTGATGACGCCGCTTTTGTTTTTCATTGGCATCCCGCCTGCTGTGGCTGTGGCGACGGAGGCCAATCAAATCGTGGCCTCGTCCTTTTCGGGCGTGTTGGCGCATTTCAGGCGAAAGACGGTGGATCTCCGAATGGGGACGGTCCTTCTGATCGGTGGTCTGATCGGGGCCGCCCTGGGCGTTGTCGTATTCAACTATCTCAAGTCGCTGGGCCAGGTCGATCTGCTGGTCAAGCTGTGTTACGTGGTGTTTCTCGGCATCATAGGCGCGATGATGTTTGTCGAAAGCCTGCGCGCCATCCGAAAATCGCGGTCCGGCGTTGTCGTGCCCAAGCGCAAGAAACATAACTGGATCCACAAACTGCCCTTCAAGATGCGGTTTCGCACCTCGGGCCTTTATATCAGCGTCATCCCCCCGGTGATCGTCGGCATTTGCGTCGGCATTCTGGCTGCAATTATGGGCGTGGGCGGCGGGTTTATCATGGTGCCTGCGATGATCTACCTGCTGGGAATGCCCACCAAGGTGGTGGTCGGGACCTCCCTTTTTCAGATCATCTTTGTGACCGCGTTCACCACGCTTCTTCATGCCACGACGAACTTCACCGTCGATGTGGCCCTTGCGGTGCTGTTGTTGATCGGCGGCGTGATCGGTGCGCAGATCGGTACATCCTTGGGCACCAAACTGAAGGCAGAACAGTTGCGCATTCTGCTGGCGATCATGGTGCTGGCAGTCTGCGTGAAACTTGCGCTGGATCTGTTGATCATGCCGTCAGAGCTCTACTCTCTTGGCGCGGCAGGAGGGCACTGATGCTGCGTGCTCTGGTCTGTCTTTTGCTGCTGAGCTTGCCTGCGAAAGCTGAGGAGGTCGTGTTGGGCCTCAGCCAAGATGAGGTCGCCATCACGGCCACGTTCGACGGCTCACAGATATTGGTCTTTGGCGCCGTGAAACGCGAAGCGCCCATACCGCCTGGTCCGCCATTGCAAGTCGTGATCGCCGTGTCGGGCCCGTCGGAGCCGGTTCTCGTGCGCCGCAAGGAGCGGCGTTTCGGGATCTGGGTGAACACGGACAGTGTGCTCGTCGACAGCGCGCCAAGCTTTTACAAAGTGGCCACAAGCGCGCCTTTTGCCGAGGCGTTGACCGATGTGCAGGACCTGCAATACCGCGTGTCAATCGACCGGGCGATCCAGTCTGTCGGGGCCACTTTTGGCACCGCAGCCGGGTCAGGCGGGGCACAGGATTTCACCGAGGCGGTCAAACGCATTCGCGAGAGTAACGAGCTGTACAAGATCGTTGAAAACGCCGTGAAGGTTGACGAACAAACCCTGTTTCGCAGCGCCATCGATATGCCGGCCAACCTGACCGAAGGGGACTACTCCATTCGGATTTTCCTCACCCGGGAAGGCGAGGTCGTGTCGCTTTACGAGACGCAAATTGATGTCAAAAAGGTCGGTCTGGAACGCTGGTTGTTTAACATGTCCAGAGAAATGCCACTGATTTACGGGTTGATGTCGCTTGCCATTGCCATTTTTGCCGGGTGGGGGGCGTCTGCTGCGTTTCAGGTGTTCCGCCTGCGCTGATTGTCGGCCCTTGGCCAGCGTGCTAGGTCACGTCACATGAGCCAATTGCCCACCAAAGACCAGATCCTGCAATGGATTTCGGACAACCCGACCAAAACCTCCAAACGTGATATCTCCAGGGCGTTCAGCGTCAAAGGCGCGGCCAAGATTGACCTCAAGCGCATGCTCAAGGAGTTGGAGGAAGACGGCCACCTGACCAAACGCAGGAAGACCTATCGCGACCCGGACAAACTGCCGCCAGTGGCAGTGCTGCGTGTGGCAGGGCAAACAACGGATGGCGATCTGACGGCCCGCCCGATGGAGTGGCAGGGTGAGGGCGAAGAACCGCGTGTGATGATCGTGCATCGCGCCTCGGATCCCGCTTTGGGTGAGGGCGACCGCATCCTGGCCCGTCTGCAAGAGGTCAAGGGCGAGGCGCATCACTATGAGGCCCGTCTGATCCGCCGCATCGGGACCAATCCGCGCAAGATCCTGGGCATTTTCCGCAAGCGGGCGGAAGGCGGGCGGATCAAGCCCATCGACAAAGGCGACAGCAAGGAATGGTCCGTGCCGACAGGGGTCACCCACGGTGCGCAGGATGGCGAGCTGGTCGAAGCCGAACAATCAGGGCCCAAGGATCGGATGGGCCTGCCGCGTGCCCGCGTGATCGACCGGTTGGGCGATCCAATGGCGCCCAAGGCCGTGTCCCTTATTGCCATTCATCAGCATGGCATCCCCGATGATTTCCCCGATGACGTGATCTTTGAAGCTGACGCGATGTCGCCTGCAGGTCTCGGAACGCGCGAGGATCTGCGCGATCTGCCCCTCATCACGATCGACCCATCGGACGCGCGCGACCATGACGATGCGGTCTATGCCCATGCCGATGACGACCCCAAGAACGCAGGCGGGCATGTGATCTGGGTCGCCATTGCCGATGTGGCCTATTACGTCACGCCCGGTTCCGCGCTCGATGCCGAGGCGCGCAAACGTGGCAATTCCAGTTATTTCCCGGACCGCGTTGTACCCATGCTGCCGGACCGCCTGTCGGGTGATCTGTGCTCTCTGCATGAAGGGGTGGAACGGGCCTGCCTTGCGGTGCGGATGCAGATTGATGCGCATGGCGAAAAGATCGGGCACAGGTTTGTGCGCGGGCTTATGCGGTCTCCGGCCTCGCTGAACTATCAAGAAGTGCAAGCGGCGATGGATGGCACGCCCAATGAGGCCACCAAACCCCTGGTCGAGGACGTGATCAAACCGCTCTATGCGGCCTATGATGCGCTTAAAGATGCCCGCGCCAAGCGTCAGCCGCTCGATCTTGATTTGCCGGAACGCAAGGTGGTGCTGTCGGAAGACGGCAAGGTGCAGTCGGTCAATTTCGCCGACCGGCTGGAGGCGCATAAGCTGATCGAGGAATGCATGATCCTCGCCAATGTTGCCGCCGCTGAAACGCTGATTGCCAAGAAGACCCCACAGCTGTTTCGCGTGCATGAAGAGCCCCCGCCCGAGAAGCTGGAAACCCTGCGCGACGTGGCCGAAGGAGCGGGATTGACGCTTGCCAAAGGTCAGGTGCTCAAGACCGCGCATATCAACCAATTGCTGCGCGCAGCGGCGGGTACGGATCACTCTGAAGTGGTCAATATGTCCACCTTGCGCGCCATGACGCAGGCCTATTACGCGCCTGCGAATTTCGGCCATTTCGGCCTCGCGCTGAAGGCTTATGCGCATTTCACCTCGCCCATCCGCCGCTATGCGGACTTGATCGTGCACCGCGCTTTGATCACCGCCCATGGCTGGGGCGACGATGGCCTGACGCCCACTGACATGGAGCGCCTCGAAAGCACCGCAGAGCATATCTCAGAGACCGAGCGCCGGTCGATGGTCGCCGAACGCGACACCACCGATCGCTACCTTGCGGCCTTCCTGTCAGAGCGTGTGGGCGAAGACTTTACCGGGCGCATCAGCGGCATTGCCAAGTTCGGCGCGTTTGTCCGGCTGGATGGCACCGGGGCGGACGGGCTCCTTCCGGTCCGGTCCCTGGGGCGTGAGTTTTTCCACTTTGACCGGGATGCCGGCACGCTGACAGGGTCGGATACCGGGACGGTGATCGGCCTTGGCCAACGCGTGACCGTCCGCCTGACAGAAGCCGCCCCCGTGACCGGCGGGCTAGAGCTTGATCTGGTGGATATCGACGGTAAGACCCTGCCCAAAGGGCCACCGCGTGGCCGGGGCAAGCCGCCCAAACGCAAATTCGTGAAATCCAAGAAAAAGGCGGATAAGACCAAGCGGAAGGTCCAACGCTCTCGCCGCTAGGGCCCAATGGGGAACGCCAGTTACATCATACGCCGCAACATATTGGTTTTCTTGATCAGCTGATGCCGCAGAACCAAACCGATATGCGCGAGCATCGCCGCCAATAACACCCAAGCCGACACGATATGCGCCCATTTGGCCACGTCGCGCAGGGTCGTATCCTTGGCCAGGGGGCGCGGCATTTCCCACACCCCGAACAGGTTCACCCCGTAATTGCCCCACATCACGTAAAGCCACCCGGTGATCGGCATGATCAGCATCGCCGCGTAAAACCATTGTTCGTTGCGGTGAATGAACTTTTTCTCACCCGGTGACAGCGACGGGGCCCAGGGTGGCAAAGAGCCCATCTGTCGGTTGATGATCCTGCATATCGCAACCGCAAGCGCCACCAAACCAAGGGATTTGTGCCAGTCGTAGTAGGTATTTGTGCCGATCCCTGCGAAGCTGGCATTGAACCCGATATACGTCATGATGTGCCCGCCCAGAAATTGCAGAGAGAACAAGATCACGATCATCCAGTGAAACAGCTTTGTCAGCGTGCCATATCCGGATGCGGAATTGGTCAATGCCACGGGCGGGTCCTTCTTTGTCTGCCTAATGCATCATGCAAGATCGCTCTGCCGCAAACAATTGGATTTGCGCACATTGTGCCGAGACAGCACCCAAGAACATCGATCCGAGATGGTGACAAAATCTGTCAGGGCTTTCATACATAAAAGGCCATGACCCGTACCACCCGTCTTTTCCAGCTCATGCAGGCCCTGCGCAATGCCCCGCCCCCCGCGACGGCGGCACAATTGGCCGATGCACTCGATGTCACACCCCGCACGATCTATCGCGATATTGAGGCGCTGCGCGGCCTGGGTGCGGTGATCGATGGCGCGTCGGGGTTTGGCTATACCCTGGTTGAGGATGCCGCCCTTCCCCCGCTCAGTTTTGAAGAGGATGAGATCGAGGCGCTCGTGCTGGGCCTGAGGGAAGTGCAACAAGTGGGGGATCCGGTTCTGGCCCAAGCCGCGCAAAATGCGCTGACCAAACTGCGCGCCCGCCTGCCCGCACGCCAGGCGCATCGGTTGGAACACGCGGTTCTGACCGCCTTCCGCTATGGTGAATCCATGCCTGAGCCGGGCATCGATGTTGAGGCGCTGCGCCGCGCCACGTGGGAAGAACGCACGATCCATTTTGCCTATACGGATGTTGAGGGTCGCCATACTGAGCGTGACGTGAACCCGCTGACCATCGTCTTTATGCAAGCCAGTCACAACCTGCTGGCCTGGTGCCACCTGCGCGAAGATTTCCGGGCCTTCCGCTTGGATCGTATGCGCGATCTGTCTGAAACAGGCGCCTCCTTCCGCCCCCGGCGCGTGCCCATGTTGCGCGATTATCTGGTGAAAATGCGGGCGGAATTGGCGGAGTATCACGGCGCCTGAAGGCTGTTTTCCGCGTCTCGCATCTTGCTGACTTCCCGTTGCGCCCGCTTGACGGTAATATGCACTGTAACGAGCGCTTGGAAAAAGGCCGGGATATGAGCAGATTTTGGATCGCCGCAATAGTTTCTGGCCTCATGGCCACGCAAGGCATGGCTGAGGCGTTGGACAGTTCTTTGCGCCCGCAAGCCCGCCCTGATGCGCAAATTATTCAAGTGGCGCAGGCCACGACCCTGCCCACCATAACCCGCCTGCGCCCACAAATCCGGCCTGAGGATCTGAGCGACAGCGCCACCAACCCCGATGTTCAGCCCGTCGCCGCCAACCCCCCTGAATTTGATCGCTGGATTCGCAATTTCCGGGGTCGCGCATTGGCCCAAGGCATCAGCCCGCAAGTCTTTGACCGCGCCTTCCGCAATGCCCGTTACAACCCCGAAGTCATCTCCAAGGATCGCAATCAGGCGGAGTTCAAAAGCCAGATCTGGGATTACCTCGACAATGCCGCCGCGCCCCCGCGGATCAGCGAAGGACAGGCCGCGCTGCGCAAACACCGCCGCGTGCTGGAACGCATTGAGGCGACCTATGGCGTAGAGGCAGAGGTGGTCGTCGCCGTCTGGGGGTTGGAAAGCCGCTATGGCACGCGCATGGGCGACTATCCCATGATCGATGCGATGGCGACGCTGGCCTTTGACGGCCGTCGCGGCAAGTTTTTTGAAAGTCAGCTCATTGCCGCGCTCAAGATCTTGCAATCGGGCGACGTCAACGTGGGCAAATTCACCGGCTCCTGGGCGGGGGCCATGGGGCATACGCAATTCATCCCAACCTCATATCTGGCCTATGCCGTGGATTTCACCGGCGATGGCAAGCGGGACATCTGGACGAAGAACAAACCCGATGACGCACTTGCCTCAACCGCGGCCTATCTCAAACGCTTCGGCTGGCGCAAAGGGCAGCCCTGGGGTGTTGAGGTCCGGCTGCCCAGCGGGTTCAACGCCGCCAATGCAAAACGCTCGATCAAACGCACGCCGTCCCAATGGGCGCAGCTTGGCGTGACGGATATGCGCGGGCGGCCCGTGCCGGATTACGGTCAGGCCTCGATCCTGTTGCCTGCGGGCACGCAAGGAGCCGCGTTCATGATCTTCAACAATTTCGCGGTGATTGAGAAATACAACAAGGCCGATGCCTATGTGATCGGTGTGGGGCATCTGTCGGATCGGATCAGTGGCGGACCGGCCATTCAAACACCTTGGCCCCGCGGCTATGCACCTTTGACCTTTGAACAGAAAAAAGAGTTGCAACGCCGGCTGAAGCGTAAGGGCTTTGGGATTGAAAAAATCGATGGTCTGATCGGTCCCAATACCCGCCGCGCAATCCGGGAGTATCAGCAATCCGTGGGCATGAGCCCCGATGGCTATGCATCCCAAGACGTGCTGCGCCGGATCAAACAGCGATAGATGCCCAACCCGCCCCGGACGTGATCCGGGGCCTCTTGCGTCAAAACAAGAAAACCCCGGGCAACGACGTCCCAAAGGACCCCCCTTGCTTTTCGCGTCCAGCCTGACAAGCTGTCATGTGTTGGAGCAAGCATCATGGATGACCATTCAATCCTCGCGCGCGATTTCAACGGGCTCAAACGCGCGCAACCGTCTTTGCCCGCAACATGGTATCGCGACCCCGCCCATTTCGACGACGAGCTGCGCCAAATCTTCGCGCGAAACTGGATCTATCTTTGTCGCGCAGACACCATCCCGGATGCCCGCAGCTACCGCACGTTTGAGATTGCCGGGCAGCCCATCCTGATCGTCCGGGACCGGGACCAATCTTTGCGCGGCTTCTTCAACACCTGCCGACATCGTGGCTCGATCCTCTGCACAGAGTCGCAAGGCACGCTGACCAAGCACCTGATCACCTGCCCCTATCACCAATGGGTCTATGACCTGACGGGCCGCTTGCGCGGGACAGGCCCGATGCGCGACGTGGACGGGTTTGACCGGGATGACTTTCCCCTCCTGCCCGTGTCGCTGGCGGAATGGGGTGGTTTTGTCTTCGTCAATCTCGACCCGGACGCACAGGCGTTTGACACGCTCTACGGGGAAGAAACCGCCTTTGTTGCCAACTGGCCGCTGGCGGATTTGCGCGTGGGCCACAGCTACACCAAGACGCTCAACTGCAATTGGAAAGTGTTTTGGGAAAACTTCAACGAATGCCTCCATTGCCCCAATATCCACCCCGAGCTGAGCGATCTTGTCCCGATCTATGGCCGCGCGATCATGGCGCGGCGGGATGACCCAAACTGGCGGGAGACGGCCGATGACCACGCGCCGGAGATCGGCGGCGGTTTGAAAGAGGGCGCACAATCTTGGTCGATGGACGGCTCCGCCCAGGGGCGGCTTCCCGGCTTAACAGACGACGATCTCGTCACCGGTCAGCGTTACGTGACCATCGTGCCGTCCGTTTTTATCGCGCATCACGCCGACTACGTGCGATCGGTCCAAATCACACCGCTTTCGCCAGAGAGCATGCAACTCCATGTCGAGTGGCTCTTTCACCCCGACATGATGGCCGAACCCGGTTTCGACATGGCCCCGATCGTGGATTTCGGGACCATCGTGCTCGACCAAGATGGGGCAGCAAGCGAACTCAATCAGGCCGGTGTGGCCTCTCAAGCCTTTGAGCACGGCGTCTTGATGCAAGAGGAATACGAGGTGTTTCTGTTTCAGGATTGGGTCCGCGAACAGATGGGCGTTCCTCGCTTGGGTGAGCAACCGGCCAGCCGCGCCAGTCGCCGGGCCGAACCAAACCGTTGACCTCTTGTCGCCCCTTCGAAAGGTCGCTCTTGCGGCATGGCGAACGCGCCGTGTTGCGCATCGCCACAGGGTAGCGCAAACAATCTTCCACCCCCTTGCGCAAGCCTCTAACAATGCGCGCGAAGACGGCAGTGCAAGGACAGGCGATGACCACCCCGAAACCGGTTGTGTTGTGTATTCTCGATGGCTGGGGCCTGTCGGAACGGATTGAGGCCAACGCCCCCGCCCTGGCCAACACGCCCCATATCGACCACCTGATGCAAACCTGCCCCAACGCCACGTTGATCACCCATGGTAAGGATGTGGGCCTGCCCGAGGGGCAGATGGGCAATTCCGAGGTGGGTCACATCAATATCGGTGCCGGTCGGGTGGTGGAGATGGATCTCCGCCGGATCGATGCCGCCATTGAAACCGGCGCTTTTGCCAGCCTGCCCGGCGTGGTCCGCTTCATCGACGCGCTGAAAGGGAGCGGCGGGGTGGCGCATCTTTTGGGCATTCTGTCCGACGGTGGGGTGCATTCGCATATCGCGCATATGATCGCCACGGCCAAGATGCTCACGGGTGAGGGCCTGACTGTCGCCATCCACGCCTTTACCGATGGCCGCGATGTGGCACCTGTCTCTGCCAAATCCTACCTTGAGGCGCTTGACCGGGCGCTGCCTGACAATGCGTTTATCGCCACCGTCTCGGGGCGCTACTACGCCATGGATCGCGACAACAATTGGGAGCGGGTGGAGCTGGCCTATCAGGCGCTATGCAACGCCAAAGGCTATACCGCGCCGACTGCGGCCGCCGGGATCACCGATGCCTATGGAAAGGGGCGCACCGATGAGTTCGTAAAACCCCGCGTGCTTGGCGACTATCAGGGCATGCAGGATGGTGATGGCATCCTCTGCCTGAATTTCCGCGCCGATCGCGCGCGCCACATCATGGCATCCTTTGCCGATCCCGACTTCGACAAATTCGAGACGGATGACAGGCCCGACTTTGCCATTGTCAGCGGCTTCACGGAGTATTCCGACGACCACAGCACCTATATGGATTGCATCTTTCCCGACGAACGCCCGCCCAACACGCTGAGCGAATGGGTGGGGGCTAAGGGCCTGCGCCAATTCCACACCGCCGAGACGGAAAAATACCCGCATGTGACGTTCTTTCTCAACGGCGGCAAGGAAGAGCCCGAGCCGGGCGAAGTGCGCCACATGTCACCGTCACCCAAGGTGGCCACCTATGACCTTCAGCCCGAAATGTCGGCGACAAGCGTCACCGAGCAGGTCGTGGGCGCGATTGAGGCGGGCTTTGACCTCATTGTCGTGAACTACGCCAATCCCGATATGGTCGGCCACACCGGTGATCTGGGCGCGGCCATCGCGGCCTGCGAGGCCGTGGATCAGGGCCTAGGCCGTGTTCTGACCGCGCTTGAGGCCGCAGGTGGCGCGATGATTGTGACGGCAGATCACGGCAATTGCGAGGTCATGATCGACCCGCAGACCGGCGCGCCGCACACCGCCCACACCCTCAATCCCGTGCCCGTGATCCTCGTGAATGGTCCAAAAGGCGCAAATCTCCGCGCAGGGCGGCTGGCGGACCTTGCCCCGACGGTGTTACACCTCATGTCCTTGGATGCACCGCCTGAAATGACCGGGAAGAGCCTTATCACATGATCTTGCGCGCCGCCTGTCTGTCGCTCGCCCTCACCGGGGGGGCCTTCGCGCAAGACAGCGATCCGGCCTCGGCCGCACGCGCCGCCGCAGACCGGTTGACCCAAGCCGGGCAACTTCTGGATCAGGCCGATGGTGCGCGTGACCGTGTCCGCGCCCTGACCGAGACGATCCGCGCCTTTGAAGACGGGCTTGAGGCGATGCGCGATGGCATGCGCCGGGCGTCAATTCGCGAAGACGTGCTGGCCCGCGATCTGGCCTCCCGCGAAACGGAAATCTCTCAGCTTCTGGGTGTGCTGCAAAGCATCGGCTCTAATCCCTCGCCAGTCCTACTTTTGCACCCGTCCGGCCCCGTGGGCACCGCACGCTCAGGTATGATCCTTGCCGACGTCACGCCCGCGCTTGAGGCTGAGGCCAACCGACTGCGCGCCGATCTGCGTGAAATCTCGGTCCTGCGCGCCCTGCAACTCAGCGCGGCCAACAAGCTGGAGGAAGGCTTGCAAGGTGTCCAATCCGCGCGCGCCGCGCTCAGCCAAGCCGTGGCCGACCGCACGGACCTGCCCCGCCGCTTCACCGAGGACCCGGTGAAAACCGCGCTTCTCATCGCCTCGACTGAGACGCTTGAAGGCTTTGCAAGTGGCCTGAGCGAGATTGCCGTCAACGAGGTTACAACCACCTTGCCCGGCATCACGGACCGCAAGGGCACCCTGCCCCTGCCGGTTGCGGGCACCATCCTGCGCCGCGCCGGGGAGGCGGACGCGGCCGGCATCACCCGGCCTGGTATTGTCATGGCCACCCGGCCCCGCGCCCTTGTCACCACGCCGGCCCCGGCTACGATCCGCTATCGCGGGCCGCTGCTTGATTACGGGAACGTGATCATTCTGGAACCCGAGGCCGGTATTTTACTTGTGATCGCGGGGCTCGATGTGGTCTATGGTGAGGCGGGAGAGGTGCTGCCCGGTGGCAGCCCGGTGGGCCTTATGGCGGGACCGGATACAGGAGATGACGGGCTTGTGCCCCGCAGTGAAGAGGGCGCAGGTGTTGCAAACTCCGAGTCGCTCTACATAGAAATAAGAGAACAGAACGAGCCGGTCGATCCGGCGCTCTGGTTCAAGACGGATAGAGGATGATTTGAGGTATGAAAAAGTTTCTGATGGCTGCCGTGGCCGGCACTCTGACGAGCGTTGTTGTGACAACCCAAGTGGCCGCACCGCTTTTGGCGCAAGAAGCCGAGAAAAGCACGAATGTCTATGAGCAGCTCGACCTGTTTGGTGATATTTTTGAACGCATCCGGTCTCAGTACGTGGAAGAGGTGGATGAAGGCGATCTGATTGATGCCGCCATCAATGGCATGCTCACCTCGCTTGACCCGCATTCCAGCTACTTGTCCCCTGACGATGCTGCCGATATGCGCGTGCAGACGCGCGGCGAATTTGGCGGTCTCGGGATCGAAGTCACGCAGGAAGAAGGCTTTGTGCAGGTTGTGACGCCTATGGATGGCACACCGGCCGATGAGGCGGGTGTCGAGGCGGGCGATTTCATCACCCATGTCGATGGCGAAAGCGTGCTGGGTCTGACCCTCAATGAGGCGGTTGATATGATGCGCGGGCCTGTCGGGTCCGAGATTGTGATCACCGTCGTTCGCGAAGGCGAAGCGGAGCCGTTCGACATCTCGATCATCCGCGACACGATCAAGCTTACGGCCGTGCGCGCGCGCACCGAACGGGATGCTGTCGTCCTGCGGGTGACCACATTTAATGATCAAACCTACCGCAACCTGGAAAACGGTTTGAACGAACAAATCGAAGAGGCCGGTGGCCGGGATGAGGTTTCAGGCATTGTGCTCGACCTGCGCAACAACCCGGGTGGCCTGCTCAACCAGGCGATCAAAGTGTCTGACGCGTTCCTCGACAAGGGTGAGATCGTCAGCACACGAGGCCGCGACCCCCAAGATGGTGAGCGTTTCAACGCCACTGACGGTGATCTGGCCGAAGGTCTGCCCATCGTGGTGTTGATCAATGGCGGCTCTGCCAGCGCGTCTGAGATCGTGGCCGGTGCGTTGCAAGACCATCGCCGCGCGATCGTTGTGGGCACAAAGAGCTTTGGCAAAGGGTCGGTTCAGACGGTGATGCCCTTGCGCGGCGACGGTGCCATGCGCCTGACCACTGCGCGGTACTACACCCCATCAGGCCGTTCGATCCAGGCATTGGGCGTGTCGCCAGACATCTTCGTGGAGCAGCCCCGCGCGAGCGTCTCTGACGATGAGGAAGAGGATGCACGCCCCGGTCGGTCCGAGGCTGATCTGCGCGGCAGCCTCGACAATGACAGCCTCAGCGAAGAAGAGCTGCGCACCATTGAGGAAGACCTCAAGCGCGCCGAAGAGGTCGCCGAACTGCGCGAAGAGGATTATCAGCTGGCCTATGCCATCGACATCCTCAAGGGCCTGAATGCTCTAAACGGGCAGTAAACCAACCAAATAACGAATTAAAAGCCGCGGCAGTGACCGCGGCTTTTTTCTATCTAGGTTGGGTCGCTATCGATCAACGCGCGCTCCAGCATACTCTTCAGCGCAGCCTCTTCGCCCTCTGTAATCGGGGCGAGGATCTCTCCGATGGTCTCTGCCACCACCTGTTGCAGGGTTTTGACCACGGCCTCCCCGTCAGGTGTCAATCGGATCAATGTCACCCGTGCGTCCTTGGGTGAGGGTTGGCGTTCGACCAATCCTTTCGCTTCCAGACTGCGCACCGTACGGGTCATCTGCGACTTGTCCCGCGCCACCCGTCGGGTCAACTCCTGAAGGCCGGGCGTGCCCATATCCGACAAGGTCAACAATACGATCCCGCCACCCGGACCCACCTTTTCGGTGTCGAACGCATGCGCCTTGGATTGCAGCCCAAAATGGATGCGCCGCATGAAACGATCAATGAGAAGGGCAAGGTCCGTATTTTGCATGACAAGACTATTGTTGACTTAGTCCACCAATGTTATTTAGTGGATTATGTCTACTTAACGATTCCCCATCAAACCTGACGACCGACTTACCCCAAGGAGCGCTCCAATGACCAGCACACAGGCAATCGCGCTCAAACTATCGGCCATCCTCTGGGTGATCTGGGGGCTCGTGCACATGTTTGCAGGCATCGTCGTCATCACCTCCGACACAGGTGCGGCAGTGGCTGCCGTGGCAGATGCCGTCGATGCTGCCGCGCTTGAGAATGACTACCACTCCGCCGTAGGGGCCATCATCAACCAACATGGCTTTAACCTGCTCTGGATTGGAACCTTCACAGTGGTGGGCGCCGTCTATATCTGGCGCGGGTCCGCCATGATGATCCTGATGACCGCCATTGTTGGCTGGGTCACGGATGTTGGATACTTTGTCTTCCTCGACCTGGGCGGTTTCGTAAATTTCATGCCCGGCACAGTGATGACCATCGTCTCATCTGCCGCCGTTCTCTTAAGCTTTTGGGCATATGCCACCGGGCTGCGCACAATGCAAAACGGCTGAGGCGGACATCTCAAACCCTGTGATAGGGCGTCCCCGCCAAAATCGTCGCCGCGCGGTAAAGCTGTTCGCTGAGCATCACCCGGGCCAGCATGTGTGGCCAGACCATCTTACCAAAAGACAGTGCCATATCAGCACCAGCGCGAAACCCTGGGTCCAGACCATCCGCCCCGCCAATGACAAAGGCCACATCGCCGCGCCCGTCATCGCGCCACCGCGCCAGGGTTTCGGCAAAGGAAACGGATGTCATGACTTTGCCGCGTTCGTCCATCACGACGCGGACCGCACCACCCGGCACAGCTTTCTCCAGCAACGCGGCCTCATCCGCCATACCACTCGCCTTGCGTTCATCCACCTCATGCAGGGCACATGGCCCCAGCCCAAGCGCACGGCCCGTCCGGTCAAACCGGGTCACATAGTCGTCAATGAGAGAACGCTCTGGCCCGGCCTTCAACCGGCCGACCGCGCAAATATGGACGCGCATCGCTTAGGTGGCGGCGGCCTTTGGGCTCGGCATCCACATCTTTTCAAGCTGATAAAACTCGCGCACCTCGGGGCGGAAGACATGTACGATCACATCGCCCGTATCCAAAAGCACCCAATCCCCGGTTTCTTTGCCCTCAACCTTCGTGGCCACACCCAGCTCTGTCTTCAATCGCTCCGCCAGCTTTTCAGACAGCGCGGTCACCTGGCGCGTCGAGCGGCCAGAACAGATCACCATGTAGTCACCAATCGCCGTTTTGCCGCGCAGGTCGATCTGCACGATGTCTTCGGCCTTGTCATCTGAGAGGGAAGAAAGAATGCGCGTCAGCTGTTCTTCGCTTGATGCGCTTGTTGGCACCGCTATGGGTGCACTGTTGTCTGCGGTCATGGCCGCATCAGCCGTAAAAGACAGAACCGTTGCTCCTTCATGCGTTACGCACCATCCCGCCCCGGTGCCGGGCATGCATCAAAGGTAACAAGCGATAGGTGACATTTCAATGAATCCTGTGGGCGCGTGTGTCGCAGTGGCCTTTTTGCGCCACTTGGCCGTCAGGCGGGCTTGGCCTCCGCGCCGTCTTCGTCGCCCAACATGCGCACCTCCCGCTGCGGGAATGGGATGGAAATGCCATTGTCTTGGAACGCATCCCACAGAGCCAGATACACATTGCCACGAATATTGGTAAGGCCCCCGGTCGGATCCTTGATCCAGAACCGCAGGATGTAATCGACTGAGCTGTCGCCAAAGCCCACGATGTGGCACACCGGCGCTTTGAACGACAAAACACGATCCACACTGCTGGCCGCTGCAATGGCAATCCGGCGCACCTCATGCGGGTCGTCGCCGTAAGCTGTGCCGAAATAGATATCGAGGCGGACAAAATCGTTGGAATGGGACCAGTTCACCACCTGCCCAGTGATCAGATCCTCATTGGGGATCAGGTATTCTTTGCCATCCCGCGTTGTGATCGACACATAGCGCGCGCCCAGCGAATTGATCCAACCAAACGTCTCGCCCAATGAGATCACGTCGCCCGGCTTGATCGACTTATCCAGCAGGATGATCACGCCTGAGACGAGGTTCGACACCACCTTTTGCAGGCCAAAACCCAAGCCCACACCGATGGCACCCGACAGCACGGCAAGCCCGGTCAGATCAATCCCAACCGCGTTGAGCCCGATAAAGAACGCCGCGCCATAGAGCAGCAATTGCAGGATCTTGATCGCCAAAACCTGCATCGACGGCGAGATATCATCGTTGCGCCGGATCTGCGCCGCGGTCGCCGTGGATAGGAACCGCGCGCCATAGAGCAACACCAAAAGCGCCGCGATCGCCTGCAACACGATCCAGATCGACAGGCGGATACCCCCAAATTCAATCGCCGCATCATCCAGCAGCGATTGCGCCTCTTGAGTCACGCCCAAAATGCTCAGCGTGACCCACGCCCAGCCGACATACCGCACCAAGGACCGTACAATCCCATTGGCGATGAACCGCGTGACTATCGCGATCATCAGCCATGCAAGGGTCAGCTGCGCCACAATCCCGATCAGATAAGATCGGCTGGGCCAGGTCATTTCCTGCATCACCCAAAAGACAGGCCAGATCAGCAGCACGAAAAAGATCAGCTGCAGCCGTTTGTGCAGCACCAGCAGCACCCGAAGCCGCCATTTGGGCCAGCCTTCCCGCGTGCGCATCCATTCCAGGATGGGTGGGCCAAGCAGCTTTCGCAAAACAAAGGCAGCAATGACAATGCCCGCGACAATGGCCACCTGATAGGCATTCCACGGCCGCAACAGGTTCAACGCAAACCCATGCACAAGGTCCCAAAGCCCCAATGCCAGATCCTGCGCCTGCTCCGTGACATCGACCGGGGCGGTTTCACCTGTGGCCTCGCCGCTGCCCGCTGCCGTGGCCTCAATATCCTCTTCCATACAGCAAGCCTTGCACGGGGTGGATCACCGGGCAAGTCAAGTCTGGACAAGCGATCCCATTGGCTTAGGCTTGCCCTGACTTTCGGAGGATTTCATGACCACAGCGCTCATCACCCATGACGATTTTCTCAATCATGTCACGCCTCCAGGTCACCCCGAACGCGTGGCGCGCCTGGAACATCTCTTGCCCGCCCTCAGGGGCAAGGCGCTTTTGCGCGCTGAAGCCCCCGAATGCACGGACGAAGATATCCAGCTCTGCCACCCGGCCAGCTACATCGAAACCATTGCAAGTGCGGCCCCCTCGGAAGGCACCGTTCAAATCGACGCTGACACCTATATGTCGCCCGGTTCCTACATCGCCGCGCGCCGGGCTGTCGGTGGCGCGGTCAAGGCGGTCGATATGGTCATGGACGGCACCGCGCAGAACGCCTTTGTCGCCTGTCGTCCGCCCGGTCACCATGCCGAGACGGCCACGCCCATGGGGTTCTGTTTCTTCGGCAATGTCGCCATTGCCGCCAAACACGCATTGGAGCGGCACGGCTTGTCGCGCGTGGCCCTCGTGGATTTTGACGTCCACCATGGCAACGGCACACAGGACCTTTTGAAATCCGAGGCCCGCACGCTCTTTATTTCATCGCATCAAATGCCGCTCTGGCCCGGTAGTGGCTCGGCCAGTGAGACAGGCGATCACAACAATATCCTCAATATCCCCCTCGCGCCTGGCACCGGTACGGAGGGGTTCCGCCGCACCTATGAGGGCATGGTCTTTCCAGCCTTGGAAGAGTTCAAGCCTGAGCTTCTCATCATTTCCGCAGGCTTTGATGCCCATGAGGCTGACCCGCTCGCCAATCTCAACTTCACCGATGCCGATTTCGAATGGGTCACGGATAAGCTCTGCGCGATCGCCAAAACCCATAGCAGCGGGCGCGTCGTGTCCTGTCTCGAAGGAGGCTACGACCTCGGCGCCCTCAGCCGCGCGGGCGCACTACATGTCGATGCGTTGATCCGCGCAGGGGTCTGAAAAACACCCGCCCCGGACTTGATCCGGGGCCTCATCCTACCGATCCAAGAGGTCCCGGATCGGGGTCCGGGACGTGTTTTTCCAAATGGCACGTGCGCACGAAACGGCTCAACTTCGCCCAAAGGCCAGCTTCACGCCCAAGCCGATCAAAATCCCGCCTCCCATGCGCTGCATCCACCGCGCAGCCTGTCCCGGCCCGCGCATCCAACCCGCAACATGATCGGCCAGAAGCACACACAGCACATCTGCACTGGAAAACACGATGTTCACGACCGTGCCCAGAATGAGGAATTGCAGCCAGATCGGAAAGGCCGCTGCGGGATCGGTGAATTGCGGCAGAAACGCGAGATAAAAGATGGCCGTCTTGGGGTTCAGCATCTCCACCGCCGCGCTTTGCCAAAACGCCCGGCGCGTGGGTGTGGTCTGCGGCACGTCCTGCGACCGGTTGGGCGTCGCAAGAAGGATGCGAACGCCAAGCCACACCAGATACACCGCGCCCGCCAGCTTCAGCAGCGTGTAAAGGACCGGCACCGCCTCAAACAAAATGGCCAACCCAAAGGCGGCGGCAAACACATGCAGATACCCGCCCAGATGCAGCCCCATCGCCGCGTGCCAGCCATCGCGCCGCCCTCCGGCCAGTGTCCGCGCCGCCGTATAGAGAAGCGCGGGGCCAGGCATGTAGCCAAAGATCAGCGTGGCGATGAAAAACGCTATGAGCAGATCGAGGCCCGGCATCACAGCACCTCCATCACCCAAATCTCACAGATAAATTGCGGCTCCGTCGTGGGCATCATCTGAAACGGCGCGCCCCTTTGCACCACGTTCAACCGCCCTGCGGCCTCAAGCTCCGCTTGGATCGCGCCATAGCCGTTTTCGTCCCATGTTCCCGTCACAACGGCAAAAACGATCTTCCCCCCTGGGCGCACCAGCCGCACATATTCGCGAAGCGCGCTCGGCGGCACTTGTGTCGTCGTCCCACAGGTCACCAGCGCATCCGCCATGCCCGCAGGCAGGTCGGTCTCTTGGCTCAGATCGCATTGGTGCAGCGCTTGGTACAGGCCCTTGCCCCGTGCCACCTCCAACATCTCTACAGAAAAATCCAGCGCTGTGAGCGTTTCAAACCCGGCGTCTTTCAACGCAGCCCCCACAAGCCCCGTGCCCGCACCCGCGTCAACCACGTGCGCTTGGCGGTCCAACACATTCACAGCGACTTTGGTCAGTTCCGCCGGCGCGATGTAGTCATCAAGTGAGCCCACATCGCTGTCATATTTCGCCGCCCAGATGTCATACCGCCGCCGCATCTCTTGATTGGTTGGCGCGCGGATCACCCAATCGACGCGTGCGGCCTGCGTGTCGGGCAGCTCATCACTCATTTTCCCAGCCCGTGCGTCCGATCATACCCATTGATCGCAGGCGGCTCCCACCAGTTCAACGCACCCTCCTCAGGCGCAAATACCTCTACGAGCAGTGGATGACATGCCGCCACATCGCTCGAATGCTCTGCTGAGCAATCGCCCCCCGGACAGGCTGACAACCCACCGAGCAGATCGATCTCCGCAAAGAACTCCAGATAGTCCCCGGGCCGTACTGGGCTTGCTTTCATGAAATACTGTCCGGTGTCGCGGGTGAACCCGGTGCACATGAACACGTTCAGCACGTCATGCACCAAGGGCTCCGCCTCCTCCACAGACATCCCCGTTTCCCGCGCAAAGGCCCGCAGCAGGTTGGAATGACAGCAATTGTGATACTGCGTCCCCTGCAGCAGATAGCCGGTATAGGGATCACACCGCGTGCCGATCACGTCATGCACAGACCCGCCAAACGCGTCGATCCCGTACCATTCCAGCGTATCCTCAAGGATCGTCGCCATGGGGCGCATATACGGAAAAGAGGACCACATCCGCTCTCCGGTGGTGATATGCGTTCCATGCAGCGCGCGGGTTTTGCCGGAGTAGAACCGCTCTTTCAGGTCATGGGCGTGCCACAGGTTCAGATCGCCCACCTGCGGGCCATCTATACTGGTGATGCGAAAAAACTGCCCGGCTTTGACGTGAAAGCAGTCCGCATCGCGCGGCGCGACAGTGACCTCGTCGATCTTTGTCGCCCCAACCCGCGCCGCGCGGTAGAGCGCCAGATCAGGCACCGGCAACGTCTCATTGGGATAGCAAATCACCGGTTTGACGGACCGGCGCGTCTCAGCATCTTTGGGGGCATCATAGGGCATGGGATCTCGCGCTCCTTGTCTCGGCACCCGGTCAGAATGGCGGTTTGGGACGCGGTGTAAAGCCCTGCCGCTTTGGCGTGGGTTTCGTCAGGACAGTGTCAGCTCAGCAATCAGTTTGGCGATCCGCGCTTTTCGCGTTTCGGCACGCTTCGCGCTCGTGACATTGTGCAACAGGCCACGCCGCCTGCCCGGGGTCAGCGCAGCCCATGTGTCCGACACGCCGGCTTGGCGCAGGGCGAGCATCACGTCACTGGGCACCTCGACCATATCCGGGTCCGACATGCGCATCCGCACATCGATGCGCTCACCCGGCTCAATGCCCGCCTCAACCAGAACAGTCTTTCCAGTATAGACAAAGACGTAATCGATCACCGGCGCCTTGGTGAGCGCCATGTTGAACGGACAATCATTGAGTTCCACATCCACCCTCTTGGCCCCGTGCGTGGCCAGCGCCTGATACACCTCGTCAGGCAGGGGAAGAACAGTGTACACGCTCTTGCCCCATTCCATGGGAACAACGCGACCTTCGAATGCGATCCAGTCGCTCATGCGAACGGGTTAAACCGCGCGCTCCACCATCATCTTCTTGATCTCGGCAATCGCCTTGGCAGGGTTGAGGCCCTTGGGGCACGTCTTGGCGCAGTTCATGATTGTATGACAGCGGTAAAGCTTGAACGGATCTTCCAGATCATCCAACCGCTCCTTGCGGGCCTCATCACGGCTGTCGATGATCCAGCGGTATGCGTGCAAAAGTGCGGCTGGCCCAAGATACTTGTCGCCATTCCACCAATAGCTGGGGCACGACGTCGAACAGGACGCGCACATCACGCATTCATAAAGACCATCAAGCTTCTCACGATCTTCGATCGACTGCCGCCATTCTTTTTCAGGGCGGTTCGTCTTAGTCTCAAGCCACGGCATGATCGAGGCGTGCTGCGCGTAGAAATGCGTCAGATCCGGGATCAGATCCTTGACCACCGGCATGTGCGGCAGCGGGTAAATCTTCACCGTGCCATTGGGCGTTTCATCAATCCCATGGATACAGGCCAGCGTGTTGATCCCGCCAATATTCATCGCGCAAGAGCCGCAAATCCCCTCGCGGCAGGACCGGCGGAAGGTCAGCGTCGGATCAATCTCATTCTTGATCTTGATCAGCGCGTCCAAAATCATCGGCCCGCAGGTGTTGAGATCCACGTAATAGGTATCAATCCGCGGGTTCTGCCCATCATCGGGGTTCCAGCGGTAGATCTGGAACTTGCGCACGTTGTTGGCGCCCTTGGGTTTGGGCCATGTCTTGCCGGTTTTCATCCGGGAATTCTTAGGAAGAGCCAACTGAACCATTACGTTCTCCTACGCACGATGCCATTGAAAGATAGGGCAGTGTTTGACGGTTTGCATTGTTTTGCTCAGGTCGAATGGTCGCATCCGCCTCAGATCCCAAGGTTGATCACGCCATTGCGCGACAGACAGGTAAGCGACTCAGGCCGTGTGCTGATCTTGACCACAGTCTCCACCGTGCTCGATGTAATTCCGGTCACGGCCGCACTGCCCAGTTGCAGGATCTCTCCGGCAGAGGCGGCATCGATGATGCAATCTGTCACCGGCGCGGGGTTCACACCCGGAAACCGATCCGTCACCACGGAATTCACGACCGACTTGGCATTGTCCCGCGCAACAGTGTCTGCCGCGCCGCAGCCGGACAAGGCCATCAGCCCGACTGCCGCCCAGAGCCGCATCAGAACGTCCGTTCCTTCGGCGCGATTTTCTTGAGCGCGATGCCGCCGTCATCTTCATCCGTCAGCGGGGCCTCGATGATCGGACGATAGGTCAGGGTGACATCCGGGCCGTCAACCTTGGCCACGCTATGGACGCGCCAATTGTCATCATCGCGCGTGTTGAAATCCTCATGGGCATGGGCCCCGCGGCTTTCGTGCCGGGCCTCCGCGCCATAGATTGTTGCCAACGCATTGGGCATCAAATTGGTCAGCTCCAGCGTCTCCATCAGGTCAGAATTCCAATAGAGGCTTCGGTCCGTGACCTTGATGTCATCCACCTTCTTGGCGATGACATCCATCTTCTCGACGCCTTCAGCCATGGTCTTGGACGTGCGGAACACGGCGGCATCTGCCTGCATCGTCTTTTGCATATCCAGTCGCAGCTCGGCCGTGGGGATCGCCCCATCGGCATATCGGAACCCATCAAAGCGGCCAAAGATTTTGTCGACCTCACCCACGTTGGTCGATGGCCGCGCCGCATCGCGATCCACCACTTTGCCCGCCCGAATGGCCGAGGCGCGCCCGAACACCACAAGGTCAATGAGAGAGTTGGACCCAAGCCGGTTTGCGCCATGCACAGACGCACAGCCCGCCTCACCCACGGCCATCAGACCGGGCACAATGCGGTTGGGATCGTCCTTGGTGGGGCTGATCACCTCACCCCAATAATTGGTCGGGATCCCGCCCATGTTGTAATGCACAGTCGGCAGAACGGGGATCGGCTCTTTGGTCACGTCCACGCCTGCAAAGATACGCGCGCTTTCCGAGATGCCGGGCAGGCGCAGTTGCAATGCTTCTGGCGGCAGGTGGCTGAGGTTGAGGTGAATGTGATCGCCATCCGCGCCCACTCCGCGACCTTCGCGGATTTCCATGGTCATAGACCGGCTCACATAGTCGCGCGGGGCGAGGTCTTTGTAGTTGGGCGCGTAGCGTTCCATGAACCGCTCGCCTTCGGAATTGGTGAGATACCCACCTTCGCCACGCGCGCCCTCGGTGATCAGACAGCCGGAGCCATAGATGCCGGTGGGGTGGAATTGCACAAACTCCATGTCCTGAAGGTGCAAGCCAGCCCGCGCGACCATACCACCCCCGTCACCGGTGCAGGTATGCGCGGACGTGGCCGAGAAATACGCGCGACCGTAGCCACCCGTGGCCAGCACGACCATCTTGGAATTGAAGACATGCATCGTGCCGTCATCCAGCTTCCAGCAGACTACGCCGGTGCAGACGCCATCATCGCTCATGATAAGGTCGATGGCGAAGAATTCAATGTAGAACTCAGCGTTGTTCTTGAGCGATTGCCCATAGAGCGTGTGCAAGATCGCATGACCGGTCCGGTCCGCGGCGGCACAGGTCCGCTGCACGGGCGGGCCCTCGCCAAACTCGGTCGTGTGCCCGCCAAAGGGACGCTGATAAATCTTGCCTTCTTCGGTGCGCGAAAACGGAACACCGTAATGTTCCAGCTCATAAACCGCTTTGGGGGCTTCTCGCGCGAGGTATTCCATCGCGTCGGTATCGCCCAGCCAGTCAGAGCCCTTGACCGTGTCATACATATGCCACTGCCAGCTATCCGGCCCCATGTTGCCAAGGCTCGCCGCGATGCCGCCCTGCGCGGCCACAGTATGCGACCGGGTCGGGAACACCTTGGTGATACAGGCCGTTTTCAGCCCTTGTTCGGCCATGCCCAGCGTGGCGCGCAAACCTGCGCCGCCTGCCCCAACAACCACGACGTCATAGTCATGCGTCTCGTATTCGTAAGCTGCCATGTGTCTCTCTCCGATGCGCGTCTTAGAACGCGATCTTCAAAATTGCATAAAGACCGATGAGCATCGCGGCATAGCTCAAGCAGGTCATGATCAGAATGGAAATTTTCCGCGCCGTGCCGTGTACATAGTCCTCCAACAGGACCTGCACACCGTCACTGAAATGTTTGAACCCCACGATAAAGGTCAGCGCGACGATCACCGCCGGAAACGGCTTTGCGAAAAAGGCCACGACCTCTTCGTGCGGCTGGCTAATCATTGGCCCCACCGTGAACACGAAGAGCGGGATCAGAAAGAGCAGCGCGATGGAGCTGACCTTCATCAACAGGAAATGGTGCACCGCCTCACTGAGAGATCCGTGATGGAAGGCGTATTTGACTTTCGATAGCATCTGCTGCCCCCCCTCAGACCACAATCACAGTGATGATCGTCAGCAGGACAGACCCGCCAACCACGACCCAGCCCAGCTTTTCCGCCGTTGGGATATCCAGCATCACCGCATTGTCCCAAATCAGGTGCCGCACGCCTGCCAGCGTGTGATACCAAAGCGCCCAGACCGAGCCCAAAAGGATCAAATCGCCCAGAAAGCTTGTCAGCACCGCGTCGGCATAGGCGAAATACTCTGGCGAGATGGCAGCAGCCAAAAACCACCACACGATCATCAAAGACGCCAAAATCAGCGCATTCCCCGTGATCCGTGTCAGGATTGACGTCATCGAGGTCAGCTGCGGGCGATAGATCGTCAGATGTGGCGACAGCGGGCGATTTCCGCGGTTCACATCAGCCATATCCGGTCCTCCAATTAGGCTGGACGCGCGGTTTGCCCTTCGGGGCGTGGCGCGTCGCTGGCAAAGGTAACCCTGCCTTTTTAGCGGCTAATCCGGTTATGCACACCCTCAATACGCGGTTACGTCGTCGCAGGAGGGATTTCTTTCATGTGCGGGCCCTGCGCCAATGCAGACCCGCCCCAGAGTGGCGCATGCGTCAGCCTCTGGCGCGGCAACCAGACATCTGTTCAGCAAAACGGATCACCTTGTCGTTGGGCGCTCTTGCCTCAATGTAACCGCCTTTGCGCAATTTTGGCGTTTAGCAAACAAACCACTGTAAGCTCAGAGGATGTTAGAAGCTTGCGTTCGCCATAGGAACAAAACTGCTGAGGCACTGTATGGAAGTCGGACGGTCTACACTGAATTCCCTAGAGGTCGAGATCCAGCGTTTGGACATCACGCTTGAGCTCAACGCCTGGGAACGAATTGTCCCACGCTGCAAGGGCGTTCAAATCACGGCAGGCGGCAATATCCAAAATCAGTCGCGTGTCGCGGACAGTTGGATCTTCCTTTCCGAAGGCGTTGCTGCTTCTGAACAAACTGATCATGATGGTGCGTCCACAATCGCGCGTTTCTTCGAGCCAGGAGATTTCTGTGCAAATGCGTCGGCATCCATCAGATGTTCGCTCAATCGGCAATTCAGCAATGAATGCTGCGTGCCGCATTTGGGCCACCCCAACCATTCGCCGCTTAAGCATCCTTCAAAATCGATGGAACGTCAGGAACGCGGACACGATGCTGCCATTGCTCCGACGGCGGCAGTGAGCCCAAAGTACCTGAGTCTGCGGCTTACTCGAATTTCAGTGATGCGCAGACAGTGGACTTTGCAAAGTGGCCAAGACGCTCCGATCTTTGTGCACTGTGAGTCCGCTGCGAACTTTGGAACACCCTACTTGATGAGACGATAGGAGCCATAATGGCAGAGTTTCCTCGTAGACGCAGTTGGTAGCCTTTGGTCGTTTCTTTGCCACGGGACAGGGGCTCTATTGTGGATCAACTTGATCCCTGCATAGCGCTTATTCTAGGGCAATTTGGTCTCACCCAAAATGCCGCCTTTAAAAACGTCCGTTTGCAAGATGTCGCACCACACGAGTGTCTTCCAGGGGTGATCTGACTTTGCCCCCAGAAAAACACTCATGCCGTAGCCACCAATTTCAAGATACAGCTCTTTCGTATGGGTGCTGTCACTGTAAGTGACACCGAACGTATCTCTGTCTGACGTATATTCATCCGTCTCAAGACGGCGGTTCCACTGCTTTGTTTTTTTGTCCAGATAGTCGACCTGCGCCAGGTCCAGATACCAACTCTGAATGTCACACCGAAAACCCGTAACGAAACCGCGAGTCACGGTGTTTCCTTGCTCTGACAAGAACGGGCGCCCAACCAAATCGAGCTCTGAAAACTCCTCGGAACTCATTCCTACGTAGTCGCCGACGGGTTTTGGCATGATAAGTTCTTTCTAAAGTTGCGGTGACGAAACAACTCACTCCTAGAGCCTCGATAAAACGAGCGCAATCAGGGCGCGTGGCCCATCAAAGCAATAACCAAAAAAACGTGCCCAACCCGTCACTAACCATAACAATAGTCAGCAACACTTCTAACCTGAATGCGCAAAACACAGCTTGAGAAATGAGTCGGCAATGCAACGCTGTAGACGCTGAACCAAACCCCACTTGGGCAGATTGAACCCGGCCTTAGTCAACGCACCGAGAGCGTTCCAGACCTTGGTGGCAGCGGCAGGCCGGGAGGTGATCAATGGTTGCATGAGCAGAGGGATGACCTTGAAGCCCGGTGCTGCAGAGGTCTTCAGCAAGCCCAAACCGGAAGTATTCAAATCATGCCGCGCTTGCTCAAATTCCACGCATCTTGGATACTGTCGAAAGATGAGACTCTGTTTCAGCGACAAGGGTTAGTTGATACGAAACCAAGTCCTTTTGGTTGGCGAAACGTCGAAAGCTTTGTTGTCCTCGCTATCGGTCACGAGCTCGTTCGGCGATTTCCACTCTAAAAGGTAACACTCGTCTCGCAACCGTAGCCGCTGCTTTGATCCGTTCACATTCGGACAGGTGCCCCAGTCGAGGGTTAGGTCGACAGTCCACGGACTGAGACCGGGGCCCATGCTGCTGACTGTGATCTCACGGCCTTTTATTCTGTAGGAGCGTATTCCACCCGAGCCTTCTGTCCACATACCCTCAAGCCGATGTGCAAGCGCGTCATCTGTTGTTGAGTCAGACATCTTCTCTGCAAGCTCCCTATAACGTGGAAGGTTTGCACTCGTTCCTCCAAGCGTCTCAGCGCGCGATAAATACCATCGGGCGAAGAACTTATCCGGCGCAATGCCGTAATCCGCGTTCAAATAATACTTGCCCAGAAACATAGCGGCCAAGTTTGAACCTCTCCTTTCGGCCGTCCTGAGTTTATGCAACCCCGCACGCTTGTCTACGCGTACGCCATAGGTTCCCTCAACCTGGCTTCGCCCAAAGGCATACAAAGACGTTGGATAACCACCATCTGCAGCGCGGCTTATCCACAACCGCCACTTGCTTTCTGACTGGTGTTGCTTGAACGGTGGGCAGGAGTTCACTGGATGTAAGGCCCACGCCATCATATGCGCGGCAACCGATCTTTCCGCGCTGCTGAGATAGGGAGACAACGCATCCCGTTCCAAAGCCGACAGCGCGTTTAAATCTCCCGCACAACCAGCATTCACGACTTCTACGTAATATGTTCGCACTTTCTGCCATTTTTCGTCGAAACGGTCTGCAAAAGCCGGTGTGTGCAGAGCCACAACGGCAACAAGAAGAAACACAAGCGCGCGCGTGACGTGCCGCGCAACCTCGAAAATCTGTATCATTCAAAAATCCAGTTTTTGCCTGACTAAGTATCGATAAAACAACATTTTGCTTTGCAAAAGGGAAGCGAATTCAGCGCACCTGAAATATGAAAGCTACAGTCCGCCGCCGGTGGCAATTTTGGGCTAATCGCCGTCAACTTCAGCTTCGTACCGCGATCCCGGGCTCCGGGCGTCGGTGGACTTTGATACAGCAGCCGATGTCTACTCTGATGGGCTGCGGCGCAGCATATTGGCTCGCCGTTGAACGGCAGCAATGGGCTCACACCAGCCATTCGCCCCGCAGGCATCGTTGAGAAATACGTTAGATGGTGGCTCTGTGACCTTCATGGGCGTTCCGCCTTTGGACAAGTGAGCCGCGTATCGTTGGGCCGCGGTCTGTGCTTTGAACAGCAGCGCTTTATCCCGGCCAAATCCGCGAATGATCTGAGCTGTTCGCCTAATGCAACCAAATCGCCGTGCCGTGGAGGCGGCCCGACGATGCGCGGCGGCCCGAGGGCCTTGAGTCCGCGCCGCCTATGATAGCGGGCTCAAAGGCCTGCCCAAGGGCAGGAACGCAGGACAAAGCGACATTAAGCTCACGCCTTTTCTTTAAGTAGTCCCGCCGCCGTAGCACCTGCAATTAAGTTTGGAGCAATCAAGTGACCTAAAGCCCTAACGGCTTCGGATGGTGGGACAAGGTCGGGAACTTGAACGGTCATGGCCCCGGACGCGACCGCCGAGCGCACACCGGTGTCCGTGTCTTCAAATGCAATGCAGTCTTGCGCATGAAAGCCTAGCGATGCGGCAGCCGCTTGGTAGGGCTCCGGGTCCGGTTTATGCTTTGAAACTTGATCGCCTCCGACCACGGATTTGAAGTAGCTATGCAACCCGCAGCCTTCGAGACGCTTGAGTGCCGTTGTCGTGCGAGTGGACGTCGCCACCGCGAGAGGGTGTCCATTTTCGGTAAGAATTTGAAGCAGCTCGATGGCCCCTGTTTTGACTGGCACGCCTTCTTCGATGGCTTCGTCAATTCGTCTGTCCCACTCGCGGTTAAAATCATCAAGGCGGGCTGTGTCGTTTAGACTCTTCGTCATGATCTCGGTGCAGGCCATGGCATGCATACCGACGCAGCTCAGGTAAATGTCGGGACTATCCGGAAGGGAAAAAGCTCGTCTGGCTTGAACGAACGCATCAAGGCAAAGTCTCTCGGTGTCCAAGAGAAGACCGTCCATGTCAAAAATCACACCTGGCAATGTCATTTGTGCCAACTTTACTCTCTTGATACGGGCAGCTTCATCGTTCTTGTGCCGAAGACCCCGTGTCAAGCCATGTAGCTAAGGGCTCAAAGCAGACTTTCGCCGCGCAGGCATCCACTAAATCGATGGAACGGTAGGAAAGCGGGTTTTTCCGGCGTCTCCCAGTTCAATCTCAAGGGCTGCTTTTCATTTACCCTCTAGATCAATAACGTGACCCTCGGCAAAATATGGAGCAGTGGACATGATAGATTGGGCGGGGCTTGCCTCCATTCTTGCGGCTTTCTTTATTGTCACAGCGTCGCCGGGGCCAGCAACGTTGGCCGTTAGCACTGTGTCTGCCGCATCTGGGCGCAAGAGCGGAATGATCTTTGGTGCCGGTCTTGCAATCGGTCTTGCGTTTTGGGGCTTGGTCGCCGCGACGGGCCTCGGGGCCATTCTTCAAGCATCCACCCACCTGTTGATCGTGCTGAAAGTGGCCGGAGGTCTCTATCTGCTTTGGCTGGCCTTTGGGTCGGCTCGCTCTGCAATGCGCGTGGCCGCTGAGACGCCGGGTCCGGACAGTCGCATCCAGCCCAGTGAGACGCGTCTGTTTGCCCAAGGGTTTGCACTCAACCTGTCCAATCCCAAGGCAGTCTTTGCTTGGATGGCGGCGCTGTCGGTTGGCCTTGGCGCTGATGACGGTTTGGGAGGCGCGGTCGTGGCCACCATTGCATGCGCATTGATCGGGTTTCTCATTTACGGGGCCTATGCAGCTGCATTTTCGCTCTCGATTGTCAGGAGCGGGTACCTAAGGTTCCGCCGTTGGATCGATGGGCTAGTTTCGGCGCTCTTCGCATTTGCCGGGATCGCACTCATCAGGTCAGCGTTGACAAGAAGCTGACGTTTCCCGACGGTCCTACTCTTTCGAAAGCGGACAGTCTTCCCAAGTGCAGCATCTGGTGAGATGAGGGCAAACCAACCCTTGGCCACAGGTGCCGATCATCGCCGCTCTGATCCCGCTACGCTCCCCCAACATGTCAAAACCTGTCCTCTGCATCCGCATCTGGCACGCCCGAAATCTGTTTGGCCACCTCTCGCAACAGCTTCATCTGCATGCGCTTGGGGTATTCTTCAAAACTGTTGGCCGTGATCACGAACGCCCCCGGCCCGACAATGACGTTTTCACGGAAATACTTGGTCAGATCAGGCTCGGCCCCTTCGATCACAAGCGCGTTTACGGTGATCCCTTGTGCATCCAGTTGCACACGCACGTCAGCAGGCTCTACCCCTTCGTTGGACGCGCCATCCCCCGACACATCCACCACGCGCCGATCACAGGGCGGAGCCTCGGCAAAAAGCGCGGCCGAAAACTCAAGCGCCTCGCCGATGGCAGTGGAATAGTTGCGCCATTTGCGCGTGACGGCTTCAATCTCGTTTGCAAGCGTTTCGAGGTCGTCAAAGCTTTTCACTTGCGTCCAGGGCACCGACACCGCCTGCCGGGTCGTGCCGGTCCATTGCAGCACGCTGATCGCCGCCTCCCCCGCCACCAAGGCCTCAGACACAGACGGATCGCGCAGCCCTTCGGCCAGACCATCCATCTGAATGCGAAATTCGGTGTTGTCGACCGAGCCGGACACGTCGACCGCCAGCACCAAAGCGATGTCACAAGCGTGAGCGGGGCCACTCAGAGCCACGAACAGAGATGTGATAGCCGCGCGTATCATGAGAGGAGCATGCCCCGTCAAAGGCGCGCTGCAAAGTGGGCAAATGCCCCGCGGGGTGTCACATGTTTATGAATATTTGTGGAAAGATGAAGCGCGAGGTCAGATTGGCATCAACGCCCAGTAGTCCAGATCAAGCATCACATGCGGCAGATACTTCCCGTCCTCGCCTTTCAGGTCGAAAGGCGCACCACCCTTTGTCGCCACCAGCCGCAACCTCAGCGCGCCCACCCCGGGCGCGACCGTCTCGGCCTTGTCCAGCACCTCGGACCATGCCTTGATCGTGTCGCCCGCATAGCACGGGTTCGCGTGCGTCCCGCCATTCAGCCCGGCCACAACCTGAGCATTGGCCAATCCGTTGAATGACAATGTCCGCGCCATGGAAATCACATGCCCCCCGTAGATCAGCCGCCGCCCATCGGGGCGCGAACCCACATCGAAATGCACTTTCGCCGTGTTCTGCCAGAGCCGCGTGGCCATCATGTGTTCGGCCTCTTCCACCGTCACACCGTCCACGTGATCAATGGTCTCACCCACCTCATAGTCGCCCCAGCGATGCGGCTCCCCAGCCAAAGTGTAGTCGTAGTTGGTGAAGTCCAACCCCTCCGGCACCACCAGGTCAGTGGCCTCCAGCGCGGGTTTCAACTCCGGGATCACCGTCTCGGGCGCAGCACTCTCAAAATCGCGTTTGCGCACCATCGCCCAGCGCACATACTCCAAAACGATCTCGTCGCGTTGGTTCATGCCCCGGGTCCGCACCCAAACGACGCCAGATTTGCCGTTGGAGTTTTGCTTTAGACCAATCACCTCAGAGGTCGAACGGATCGTATCACCGGGCCAAACCGGTTTCAGCCATCGCCCTTCGGCATAGCCCAGATTGGCCAGAGCATTGAGCGAGATGTCCGGTACGGTCTTGCCAAACACCACATGAAAGGCGGCAATGTCATCCAACGGCGCGGCGGACAAACCACAGCTTTGCGCAAACGCGTCCGAGGAATAGATCGCGTGCCGCGCGGGATAAAGCGCGTGATAAAGCGCCCGCTCCCCGCCTGACACAGTCCGCGGGACCGCGTGATGGATGGTCTCACCCACCGTGTAGTCTTCAAAAAACCGACCACTGTTTGTTTTGGCGGGGTTTGTTTTCGCCATCACTGCTCTCCCAGTTTCACATCGGGGGTGTAATCCCCCTCCACCTCTTTCACCACGGCCTGCCCGCAGCGCATCACACCATTGGCCTGATCGAACGCGTAAGTGGGGGGCCCATGCAGCGCCCAACCCTTGTTCAACGCCGCCGTCACCTTGTGGCAAAAGTCGGCCGTGTCATCAGCGCTTAGAAATCGGTACAGCTTCATATCCCTAACCCAAATACGTTGTAGCCAAGCCAGCCGTGGATCAGCGCGATCACGATGAAGACCACCAGGGACCCGCCTACCGCGATCCCTTCTTTGCGCATGGGCGCGGGCGGCGGCGGGGTCCACTCTGGCTGGGCCTTGTTGATCACGATCATCTGCGCCACGGCCCAGGCCAGCAATCCGCCAAAGAGCACGAAAGATGCCAAATCGCCGTTCACCAACAAATGCGCCAGCGCCCAAACCTTCACCGCCGCGAGCATCGGATGCCGCATCTTGCGTGCCAAAGCCGTTTTCATGCCCGATATCGCGAACAGGTACACCGCCAGCAGCATCAACAGGTTGTTGATCCCCACAAGAGCATTGGAACGGCCCCAAAAGAATGGCCCTTCCGCGCCGCGATAGCCAATCACCATCAGCGCCAATGAGACAAAGAGCATGACCGCGATCACGCCTTTGCCCTTGTCGCCCAAGGACGCACGAAGGCCCGGCGCAATGCGCTTCATCAGATGCGCCCCCGTCCAAAGCAGCAGGCCAAGGATCAAAGGCAGCATAAGCTCTACTCCGCCGCCATCTGGGCAATCGCGTCAACCTTGGCCAGCGTCCGATTGGCGGCCACCACGTGGAGGTTCTCCACAATCTGCCCGTCGACAACGGCCACGCCCTGACCCGAAGCTTGGCTTTCCTCAAACGCCGCAATTTGACGACGCGCCAGATCAATTTCCGATTCCGACGGGGCAAAGGCCGTGTTCGTCACCTCAATCTGCATCGGGTGGATCAGCGTTTTCCCGTCAAAGCCCAGGTCCCGGCCCTGTTCACATTCTGCCTTGAGCCCATCACCGTCGCGGAACCGGTTATAGACGCCGTCAATCGCCACCACGCCGCGCGACGCGCGTGCCGCCATCACGATCCGCTGTAGCGCGGTCATCAGCGGCAGGCGATCCGGGCGATAACGACACCCCAAATCCTTGGTCAGGTCATTGGTGCCCGTCACCAAACCGGTCACACGCTGATGCGCGGCAATCTCAGGCGCGCGGAAAACGCACATGGGTGTCTCCATCATCACCCAGATCGGCATAGCCGGATCCAATAGATCGGCCAGCGCGTCCACATCTGTTGGGTTGTTCACCTTGGGCAGCAGGAAGATATCCGCGCCCGCATCGCGCAGCACGCGCACATCCTCAAACCCCCATTGCGATGTCAGCGCGTTGATCCGCACAATCTTGGCGCGCTTTCCGTACCCATCGGTTTGCAACGCCTCTTTCAACGTCTCCCGCGCCTCCGCCTTCGCCTCGGGCGCCACGGCATCTTCGAGGTCAAAGATGATGGCGTCCGTTTGCAGCGTTCGCGCCTTGTCCAGCGCACGATCCTTGGAGCCAGGGATGTAGAGTACAGAACGATAGGGGCGCGTTGCGAGATCCATTTGGCGATCCTTCTTGTAATTTTCGTGCGCACGCATGGCATCTTTTGTCAGAAAAGTTCAAGCAAATTCGTGCCGCAGCGCAGAATTGCCACCATTCCCGCTGCACGCGCACGTTGCATTAACCTTCTCTTGGTATCCAGAACCCACCTTCAAAGCTCAATGGACAGGGACCCAATCCTTGAAAGGGGTTTGAAAATGAGCATGAAATTGATGATCTCTCTTGCGATCAGTCTGGGGTTTGCCACCCCGTTGGCCGCATCAGCAAATTGCGCCCCACGCGATGTGGTGTTGGAGCGTTTGGCCGAACGGTATGGTGAATCGCGTCAATCCGTGGGCCTTGGCTCCAACAACGCGGTGGTTGAGGTGTTCGCCTCGTCTGAAACCGGCACGTGGACCATCACGGTAACCTCCGTCAACGGGCTGACGTGTCTCGTGGCCAGTGGCCAGTCTTTCGAGACTTTGAATGAGGCTGCTCCGGCGAAGGGCAACGACGCCTGAAACCAAAATCTTGCGCTGAGGGCATAAAACCGATCTGGCGCAAGATTCGCACAAAAGGAACGCCTTTGGGCGGCCCCATACGCCTATCCCGCCAAGGTTCGCTTGGTCGGTAGCGTAAACATGACACGCTGTGATGTCGCGGCCTGTACGGGCTAATCTTTTATTTTCACGTCATTTTCTTATTCCATGCCATGGTATACCGCCATGGCGGCGCCCGTTTGCCGCGTTGCAGCACACTTGCACGGTCCGATCTTTGGGACTAGCCATTTGCACAACGAAGCAATCGGAGTTCATCTCATGGCCAGACCCAAAATCGCCCTTATCGGCGCCGGACAAATCGGGGGCACACTTGCCCATCTCGCAGCGCTGAAGGAATTGGGGGATGTGGTCATGTTCGACATCGCCGAAGGTATCCCGCAGGGCAAGGCGCTTGATATTGCCGAATCCGGCCCATCCGAGGGGTTTGATGCCGACCTCATGGGCACGCAGGATTATTCCGATATCGCTGGTGCGGATGTGTGCATCGTGACCGCCGGTGTGGCCCGCAAGCCGGGCATGAGCCGCGATGACCTGCTTGGCATCAACCTCAAGGTCATGAAGTCGGTGGGCGAAGGGATCGCGGCCAACGCGCCCGACGCGTTTGTCATCTGCATCACCAACCCGCTGGACGCGATGGTCTGGGCCCTGCAAAAGTTTTCGGGCCTGCCAAGTTCCAAGGTCTGCGGGATGGCCGGTGTTCTGGACAGCGCGCGGTTTCGCCACTTCCTCGCCGATGAATTCGATGTCTCCATGAAAGACGTGACTGCCTTCGTTCTGGGAGGTCACGGCGACACGATGGTGCCGTCCTTGCGCTATTCCACCGTCGCAGGCATCCCGGTGCCGGACCTCGTGGACATGGGCTGGACCACCCAGGAAAAGATGGATGAGATTGTCCAGCGTACGCGCGACGGCGGCGCGGAAATCGTGGGCCTTCTGAAAACCGGTTCGGCGTATTACGCCCCTGCCACATCGGCGATCGAAATGGCCGAGGCCTATCTCAAGGACCAAAAACGTGTCCTGCCTTGCGCGGCTTACTGCAAAGGCGATCTGGGCGTCAAAGACATGTATGTCGGCGTCCCCACCGTGATTGGCGCAGGCGGTATTGAGCGGATCGTGAACATCAAGCTCAACGCGGAAGAACAAGAGATGTTCGACACCTCCGTAAACGCCGTCAAAGGCCTTGTGGATGCATGCAAAGAGATCGACGGCTCACTGGCGTAAATCCGACCTCGTAAGATAACCCACCCCGGACCTGATCCGGGGTCTCTTCACGGTTGAAGTTAGAGGTCCCGGGTCACGCCCGGGACAGGCCTTTTAGTCTTTACTGAGTCGCGACGCACCGAAGGAATCACTCGATTAAGTGATCCTTTAACCGCATATTTACACTCTTCTCCCAATTTGTGATCACACGTTTCTATCGTGTGATCACAAATCCCCCAAAATACTCTGAATTGATCACAATCCGCGAAATTCCCTTTTCAAACGGGGTTTTTCGGCGTGTGATGCACCTAATCAATGTCAAACGGGACAGTCCTATGAATATCCATGAATATCAGGCCAAGGCGCTGCTGCGGTCCTACGGTGCCCTTGTGTCCGACGGTCGCGTCGTTCTCAAGGCCGAAGAGGCGAAAACCGCGGCGGGCGCACTTGATGGCCCGCTCTGGGTGGTGAAGGCGCAAATTCACGCAGGCGGTCGCGGCAAAGGCACGTTCAAAGAAGCGGGTGCAGGTGAGGCGGGCGGCGTGCGTCTGGCCAGATCCGCAGGCGAGGCCGCCGACGAAGCGAAAAAGATGCTCGGCCGTACCCTGGTCACCAAACAAACCGGCGACGCGGGCAAACAGGTCAACCGCATCTACATCGAAGACGGCTCTGGCATCGAAAAAGAGATGTATCTGGCCCTGCTCGTGGATCGCGGCACATCGCGCATCAGCTTTGTCTGCTCCACCGAGGGTGGCATGGACATCGAAGAGGTCGCCGCGTCCACGCCAGAGAAGATCCTCAGCTTCTCGGTCGACCCTGCCACCGGTTATCAGCCGTTCCATGGCCGACGCATCGCGTTCATGCTGGAATTGGAAGGCAAACAGGTCAAGCAATGCGTCTCGCTCATGGGCACGCTCTACAAAATGTTCCTCGAAAAGGACATGGAGATGCTTGAGATCAACCCGCTCATTGTCACTGACGCCGGCGATCTCAAATGCCTCGACGCCAAAATGGGCTTCGACAGTAATGCCGTCTATCGCCACGCCGACATCACAGAGCTGCGCGACACGACGGAAGAAGATCCCAAAGAGCTGGAAGCTTCCAAATACGATCTCAACTACATCGCGCTTGACGGTGAAATCGGCTGCATGGTGAACGGTGCAGGCCTCGCCATGGCCACGATGGACATCATCAAGCTTTACGGCGCAGAGCCCGCCAACTTCCTCGATGTGGGCGGTGGCGCGACGAAGGACAAGGTGACCGAGGCCTTCAAGATCATCACGTCTGATCCTCAGGTCAAAGGCATTCTCGTGAACATCTTCGGCGGCATCATGCGCTGCGATGTCATCGCAGAGGGTGTGGTCGCGGCGGTGAAAGAGGTGGGGCTTCAAGTCCCCCTCGTCGTCCGGCTTGAGGGTACCAATGTCGAAGAAGGCAAGAAGATCATCAACGAAAGCGACGTTGATGTGATTGCCGCCGATGACCTCAAAGACGGGGCCGAAAAGATCGTGAAGGCGGTCAAGGGCTGATGCGCGGCGCGCTTCTGACGGCGACGTTTCTGGCCAGCACGCCCATGGCGGTGTCTGCGGGTCCCTTTGACCTGCCCGCTGACACGGTCGGTCTGATCAGTGATGCCTGTGTCACCACATCGCTCGACTGGCCCGTGCTCTTCACCTACGCGCAACAGTTGGCCACGGCCCGAAACCTGCCGCAGGTAATGGCCAATGATGAGGCTGCCATGTTCGGCAATCCTGGCGGCGCGCATGTCATGTTCGCCCGCACGATCGACAGCCTCGCCTGCCGCATCGTGATCCCCGAGGATGTGGGCACCGAAGCCTTCTACAAAGATCTCGTCAACGGCATGGATTGGAAGATCAAAGCGGTCTACCCAAACGCGCGCTCCTCTGAGCAGAACAAACCCTCACCCCACGAGGCCGCGCATCAATGGGTCTTCAACGTCCCCGCCGAACGTCACTTCGCCGTCTCCCTCGACTGGGCCCGCGAAGACGGCGTGTCCGTCAATATCGGCTACAGCCAGATTTACGAGTAAGCCCAGTGCGGCAAAAGGAAGAACGGGAAGTCTTATGCCACGCCCCTCCACAAACAGCTTCCAACCCAGGATCCTGGTTCAGGCAGGCTTTGAAATCGTTGTGACGGTGGCGGAGGTATAGCACTTGGTTGGGATGATCATCACTGCATGTTTCACTCTGACAGGCTTGATATGCTCGGCCTATTTCGCAGGGCGTTTGGCACTGAACAAGTTCGGACTGTCTAGGCCAAACATAATTGCGTTTGTGTTTGTTTTTGGCGGTGTACTTGCGTTGAACATCGCCACCCATATCAATTTCACGGGCTCTGCAACGGCTGCCATAGGAGGTGCAGGCGCCGCGACCTCAGCAGGCATCATGTTGATGTACGTTTCGATTGCGGCTGCGGCAGTTATTGCAGCGAGTTGGCATTTGGTTAATGCATGGCGGACACGGGAGATCACTAAATGATATTCCGCGTGGTCACCTTTTGTGTTTTGGCGCTCGCCTTAGCGTGGCAGGCCAACACCAGTTATGCCGGTAATGCCCAAAAGATGGTGAACGTGTTTCACGGTGCGATGTCCGCCGTTCCCGACCTGCAAGATTTAGAAAGATACGCGAAGTCCAAGGGATTTAGCGTCGTATCCCGCCAGCAAACAGATGGGTTCATTAGTTTCCTTGAAACCGTTGATGCTTCTGGAAACTTGTTTCTGGTCGGCAGACGTGACCATTGGACATCACTCGACGCTGATAGCGTTATGGTTATCGTGACCCTCTACAAAACAAATCAGGATTTTTTTGGCGATCTGGTCGAAACAGCCCGAGAGACACTTCCCAAAGGTGCGCCTCAGAACATCGATCTGACCCATGGTTTCGTCGCGGGTGAGGCATGGGCCGCAAACTATCCCGATCTCGTATCGATGCGTATCATGTATCACAAGCCTGAACGCGGCTCTCTCATTGAAGCGCATCTGGTGAGCATGAGATGAACGCCGTTAAAGATATCACGATGCCGTCGGGATGGCTTCCGAAGTTGGGAACACTTGCATGTCTCGCTTTGGCGGCCTGTTCCACCTCCGCGCCCAGCGCGGACCGGCTCGAACTGGCCACCATTTGGCCCGGCAACGAGATCCCCAAAAGCACGCCCCGCGAACTGGTGCTGAGCTTCAACGAATTCTGCGTCAAAACCCAAGGCCCCGCGGCCCAGGAAACGGCCCTGCGAAACGCAGGCTACGTACCCACCAACACCACG